>NZ_JBFBIL010000004.1:0-247399 GCF_040685575.1 Kitasatospora sp. NPDC088351
GCTCGTCCCAGCAGTCATAGATCGAGCCCTCGGCGATCACCCACGCGCCGTCGATCATGCGCCCCCGCCGCGCTCCCGGCACCCCCGCCGACGCCCGAACCCGCGCCGCACCCGCAGCACCCGGCGGCGGTCCGGGTGGCCCGGCTGCCCGCCGGATACTGGCTCACCCATCTGAGCGCCCAGCCCGGCGGGCCGTTCCCGGCGCTCGGCCTCCTCGCCGCCCCGCCCGGCGCGCTGGTGCTGCTGGTCGGCACCCCCGGCCAGCCGGTGCTGCTGCCCGAAGACCTCGCCGAGACCGTCCGGACCCTTCCCCTCGGCGGCGCCGCCCTGCTGCTCAGCGCGCCGTGGGCGGCCCCCGACGAACTCTCCGCGCTCACCGGCACCCTGGCCGCCCGCCTCGGCCGCCCCGTCCAGGCCGCCGTCGGCCTGCCCGTGCACGGCCCCGGCGGCCCCACCTCCCGGACGGTCGACGCCCGCGGCCACGCCGGCTGGGAGCCCTACCTGCTGCGGCTCACCGCCTCGGCCGGGCGCCCCACCGTCCCGTCCGCCTGGCGCAACGGCGGCGCGTCCTGGCAGCCCGCCGGGCCCGCGCTGTTCCAGGCCTTCCCGTACTGGTCCCTGGAGGCCGTGCCCGCCGGGCTCTGGCTGCGCCCCGACCCGCCGCACCTGTGCGCCCCGCGCTTCCGCCGGGCCGACCCGGGCCGCCCGCTGCTCATCGTCGGCGAGCGGGACCGCCCGGTCGGCGCCGAGGTGTGGGAGGAGCTGAGCAGCCTGCTCGACCGGCTCCCGGCCGCCGGGGCGCAGAACTTCGGCCTGCTGGCCCACGGCATCCTGGAGCCGGGCTCCGAGCGGACCGCCCGCTTCATCGCCCGGCTGCACGGCCTGGAGTGGCTGGGCTCCGACCAGCCCGGCGATGCGGCGGCGGGCGCCGAGGCGGTCTCGTACGGCCTCGGGCCCGTCCCCGGCCCGGCCCCCGGGCCGGTGTCCGCCCGGCCGGCCCTGGCCGCCGAGCCGGACCCGCTCACCGCGCCCCGGCCCGTCATCACCACCGGCCGGGTCGCGCCCCTCGGCGCCGCGTCGGAACCGCCCGCCGCGGAACTCACCGCCGGGCAGTCCCCCACGGCGGAGTTCCCCACCGCGGAGTTCCCCACGGCGGAGTTCGCCACGGAGGAGTTCGCCACCACGGGGTTCCCCGCCTCGCAGGTCCCCCCTGCGGAGTTCCCCACCGCCGTGCCGGAGCCCCCTGCCCCGACGCGGACCTCCTCCGGTCCGCTGGTGTCCACCGGCGGCACCGGCGACGCCCCCCGTGGCGGACCGGAGGCGCCCGGCCCGGCCGGCGCCCCCGGCATCCCCGACATCCCCCGGGTGGCCACCAGCAGCAGCGGAGACGCCCCCGGCGCCGTACCGCAACCGCCCGGGCCCGACCGTCCCGCCGCCTCCGCCACGGCGGGCACCGGCGGCGCGGACGAGCCCGCCACGGGGCTCCGGACCCCGGCCGGAACCGAACCCCCCACCACGGCCGCGCCGGAGGCCGAACCGGCTCCGTTGCCGTTCCCTCCTCCGGACCCGCTTCCGCGAACGGGAACGGGAACGGAGCCGGTGCCGGGGCCGGCCCCCGGACCGGACCCCGGCCCCGAGCCCGGCCCCGGGGAACCGGAGCCCTCCGCCCCCGGGCCCGACCCGGAGCCCCTCGCCGTGCACGTCTTCCGGGCCTTCCGGGCCGAGGAGTTCACCGTGCCCGTGGCCGTCAGCAGCCCCGCCGACCGGGAGGCCGTCCGGGCGCTGCTCGGCAGCCACTACCAGCGCTGCGTCGGCCGGGTCGAGGAGGCCGCGACCCGGCTGCCGGGTCTGCGCTCCACCACCAAGGACGACATCAAGGCCGATCTGGCGGCCGTCCTGCTGCACCACGCCGACACCGGTGTCCCGGTGAGCCGGACCGAACTGGCCGCCGAGGCCCGTGCCGGGGGCACCGGCCCGCACCTCGCGTTCCTGAACTGCCTCGGTTCCGGCCTGCGGCGGTTGCCGAGCCACCAGGGTGTGGTGCTGCTCGGCGCGCACGTCGAGCAGGTGGCGGACCTGCTGGCGGCCTATCCGGTCGGCCGCGAGCTGCTGGAGCCCGCACCGCTGGCCGGGCTGACCTCGCCCGCCGTCGAACTCGGCCCGGTCACAGTGGAGTTCGCCGTGCTGTCGGTCACCGCCCGGCGGACTTCCGCCTTCGACTCGGCCGGCGAGGAACCGCAGGCGGTGTTCGCGCCGGGCACCGGCTTCATCGTGGTCGACGTGGAGGCCGCCGACGAGGAGGCCGGCCGCCCCGCCCGGGTCCTGCTGCGCGAGGCGGGCGGCGCGCTGACGGGCGATCCCGCCGAGCGGAACGCCGGCGCGCGGGGCCGGGTGCGCGCCTGGCTGACCCGCCGCGACCGGACGGCCCCGGCGGACCGCCGCCAGGTCAGGCGCCCGGAGCGGTTCCGGCTCACCCCGGGCATCGGGCTTCCGCCGACCGAGCCGACCGAACCACCTGAGCCGGCCGAACCGGACTCCCCTGCGGAGCCGACCGAGCCGAACTGAACCGCCGTCCCGCACCGGCCCGTTGTCCAGAGCGGGGACACGCGGACGCCTGCGGACCCCGAAGCCCCCTGCCGGTGGAGCCCGGCGGACGAAGACCACCACGGAGTCCCCATGCGGTCCCAGCCTGTCCGGCCGATCCGGCCGGCGTCCCTGCGCGTCGCCCTCACGGCCCTGCTCGTGACCGGCGTCCTCCCGGCCCTGCCCGCCGCCGCGGCGCCGGGCCCCACGTCGAGCCCCACGGCCAAGTCCAACACTCCGAAGCCGCCCGCGACCGGCCGGCCCCACCGGACCACCCAGCCGTCCGGCACCCCCTCCGGCCACCCGTCCGGCTCTCCGTCGCCCTCCGGCCACCCGTCCGGCTCACCGTCCGGTCCCGCCACCGGCTCCGGCGACCTCACCGACCCCCGGCTCAAGGACATCGCCCAGCAGTTCGTCTCCACTGCCGAGAACTCCTCGCTCGACTGGAAGGCCCAGTTCGCCTACCTCGAGGACATCAAGGACGGCCGCGGCTACACCGGCGGCATCGTCGGCTTCTGCTCCGGCACCGGGGACATGCTCGATCTCGTCCGCCACTACCGCGAGTTGAAGCCCGGCAACCCACTGGCCGAGTACCTGCCCGCCCTGGAGAAGGTGAACGGCTCCGCCTCGCACTCCGGGCTGGACCCGGACTTCGCGTCCGCCTGGAAGAAGGCCGCCGCCGACCCGGCGTTCCGCCAGGCCCAGGAGGACATGCGCGACCGGGTCTACTTCAACCCGGCGGTCTCCCAGGCGAAGACGGACGGTCTGCACGCGCTCGGCCAACTCGCCTACTACGACGCCATCGTGATGCACGGCCCGGGTAACAGCGCGGACAGCTTCGGGGGCATCAGGGCCGCCGCGCTGAAGAAGGCGAAGACGCCCGCCCAGGGCGGCGACGAGAAGGCGTACATCGCCGCGTTCCTCGACGCCCGCGCCGCCGCCATGCGCACCGAGGCGGCCCACGACGACACCAGCCGGGTCGACACCGCCCAGCGGGTCTTCCTCCAGGCCGGCAACCTCGACCTGCACACCCCGCTGGTGTGGAAGGTCTACGGCGAGACGTTCCGGATCGACAAGTAGGCGCGGGGCGGGGCCGCCGGGACCGGCAGCCCCGCCCCACCCGCGGTCACCAGGGCCGGGCCGGCGCCGTCCGCTCGGCCGGGACGCCGCGGACCGCCTCGCGCCCGACCTCGCGCCCTGTCTCCACCGGACGCGTG
The DNA here is from genome assembly GCF_040685575.1 of Kitasatospora sp. NPDC088351. Taxonomy (NCBI): domain Bacteria; kingdom Bacillati; phylum Actinomycetota; class Actinomycetes; order Kitasatosporales; family Streptomycetaceae; genus Kitasatospora; species Kitasatospora sp. NPDC088351. The sequence continues at coordinate 3,801 of NZ_JBFBIL010000004.1, forward strand.
CTCTGCCCGCCGACGGTGCCGGGGCCCGGGTCCGAACTGGTCCTGATCCGCGACGCCGACGCCGACCCCAACGCGGCCCGGCCGGCCGAGGCACGCCGATCCGTCACCACCCCGGCGGTCCTGCGCACCGCGTCGGTCAGGACCGTGGCCGACTCCAGGGCGTCCAGCCGCAGCACGAAGTTCCGCTCGGTGGGGTCACCGCCCGGCCAGTCGACGTCCTTGCTGCGGACGATCCGGCTGCGGAGCCCGCCCTCCCCCGCCGAGACCGGGCCGGGAATCACCCGGACGTTGGGCCGCCAGCCGGCGCCCCAGCTGTGTTCCAGCGCCAGCGTCCACTCGTCGTCCCGGACGTCGAACCACGCGCCCACCCGGCCGGCCAGCACATTGGTGCCGTACGGGCTGCGGATCACCACCCGCTGGTCATAGTCGGCGTCCTTGCCGATCACCGTGACCCTCCACGGCCCGTTCATACGCAGCACGGCTGTCCTCCCAAGCGTCGGCGCACGAGTGCCGATCGGCCCCGTACCTCCCTCGACGGACCACTCCCCGGCTCCGGTTCACCCGCGCGGCCGCCCCGGCCGCCCCGCACCGGCCGCGCCGGGCCCACCTCCGGAGCCCGCCTGTCGCGTTCATGTAACGAATCGACCTACCGTCGAAGAATTTCCGGTAACGGCCGGGCGTTCACCCGGTGTCCACGAGCCGCCCGACTCCCCGCCCCACGACGGGAAAGTCCGGGTATTCCCGCCACCGCCCGGTCCGACAGGCCCCCCTGACACCGGCTCCGACCTGGCTAGACTGCCGCTGCAACTGCCCGAAGAGGGTCAGAAGAGGGTCAATCGGGGAGATCCGGGCGGGGGAGGCTGAGGTGTTCGTTCGCCTATTGGGGCCGGTCGAGCTGCGGACCGCCGACGGCCGCGTCCTCGAACCCGCCGGAGCCAAGCGCTGCGCCGTACTCGCCCTGCTGGCCATGGAGCTGGGGCGGACCGTCCCGGTGGAGCGGTTCTTCGAGCTGCTCTGGGGCGACGAACCGCCGGCCCAGGCGCGGGCCGCGCTCCAGGGCCACATCGCCGCGCTGCGCAAGCTCTTCGCCGGATCACCGTTCACGCTCGCCACCCGCGCGCCGGGCTACCGGCTCGACGGCGAGGCCCGGCTCGTGGACGCCCTGCACTTCACCCGGCTGTGCGCGCAGGCCGCCGAGGAGAGCGGACCGGAGCAGTGCGAGCAGGTGGACAGGCTGCTCCGCGAGGCGCTCGGCCTCTGGCGCGGCACCGCCCTGGCCAACCTCCCCGAGACCCCGCTGCGCCGCTCCCTCGCCGGCCAGCTGCACGGTGCCCGCACCCGCGCCCTGGAGAGCTGGTCGGCGTACCGGCTGCGGGCCGGCCGGGGTGCGGACGCGATACCGGAGCTCGAACGGAGCGTCCACGCCGACGAGTTGCACGAACCGGTCGCCGCCCTGCTGGTGCGCTGCCTGTACCAGGCCGGACGCTTCCCGGACGCGCTCGCCGTCTACCACCGGGCCCGCCGCCGGCTCGCCGCGGAGCTGGGCATCCCGCCCGGGCGGACGCTGCAGTCCGCCGTCGACGACATCCTGGCCGACGACGCCTCCGCGGCGGCGGCCGGGCGGCCCGGTCCGGCGACCGCCCCCGCCGACGGCACGCGGCCGACGACCGACGACGGCCAGGTGGCCCGCCTACTGCCACGCCGCTTCGGCCGGTTCGTCGGCCGCACGGCGGAACTGCGATGGCTGGACACGGAGTGCGGGCCGGACCGCCGCGGCAGCCTGGCCGTGGTGGCCGGCCCGGCGGGCGCCGGCAAGACGGCCACCGTGGTCGAGTGGGCGCACCGCGGCGCCGACGCGTTCCCGGACGGCCAGCTCTTCGCGGACCTTCAGGGCTTCGGCCCCGACCACGACGCCCGGCCGGCCGACGTCCTGGACCGGTTCCTGCGGGCGCTCGGCACCCCGGAGCACGAACTGCCGCCGGACGCGCCGTCCCGGGCCGCGCTCTACCGGTCGCTGACCCGGCAGCGCCGGCTGCTGGTCGTCCTGGACAACGTCCGGGCCGCCGAGTCCATCGCCGATCTGCTGCCGGCCGGACCGGGCTGCGCCACCGTCGTCACCAGCCGCAACTCGCTGGAGGATCTCGTGGTCACCGAGGGCGCCGCTCCGCTCCGGCTCGGCCCGCTGCCCGCCGCCGACGCGCTGCTGCTCCTGGAGCACGCCCTCACCCCGGCCCGGGTCCGCGCCGAACCGGAGGCCGCCGCCCGGCTGGTGGAGCTCTGCGACCGGCTCCCGCTCGCCCTCCGGATCGCCGCCACCCGGCTCGCCGCCCAGCCCGGCTGGGCGATCGCCGAGCTGCTGCCCGAACTCACCGACGAGTCGACCCGGTTGCGGGCCCTGGAGACCCGGGGCACGGTCGGCCTGCGCACGGCCCTCGACCGGACGGTGCGCCGGCTGCCATCCGTCGCCGAGGGCCTGCTCGCGCTGCTCGCCGCCCACCCCGGCCCGGAGACCGACGCCCACGGGGCGGCCGCGCTGCTGGGCTCCGACACCGGCACCGCCCGCCGCGCGCTCGGTGCGCTGGCCGCGCACCATCTGCTCACCGAGAGCAGCCCGGGCCGCTACCGCCGGCCTGAGCTGATCCGTCTGTACAGCGCCGATCTGCTGGCCGAGCGCACCGAGTACACCAGGACGCTCGCCGTCACCTCGCTGCTCGACCACTGTCTGGCCGCCGCCGCCCAGGGCGCCGCCCTGCTCCAGCCCGGCCTGGCCGCCGTCGGACCGCCGTCCGGACGCCTTCCCGGACCGAACGGCCGGCCCGGCCCCCGGTTCGCCGGGGTCCGCACCGCGCTGGCCTGGTTCCAGGCCGAGGAGCCCACCGTGCGTGCCCTGGTCGCCCGGGCCGCCGAGACCGGCGACCACGATCGCGCCTGGCGGCTCGCCGACCTGGCCGACCGGCTCTACGAGCCCGCCGGGCGCCCCGTCGACCGGGTGACCTGCCTGCGTGCCGGGCTCCGGTCCGCCCGGCGGACCGGTGAGCAGACCGCCGTCGCGTCGCTGGAGTGCGGCCTCGCCGAGGCCCTGGGCGGCGCCGGCCGCACCGACGAGGCCCAGGCGCTCGCCATCGAGGCCGTCGCCCGCGGCGCCGCCACCGGAGGCGAGATCCGGGTCCGCGCGCTGACCGTCCTCGCGGTCGCGACCGCCGGGCGCGGCGGGATCGCCGAGGGCATCCGGCTGGGCGAGCAGGCGGTCGCCCTGGCCCGCACCCACGGTCCGGCCGGGTACGCGCCGTTCGCCCATGCCCGCACGGCCGACCTGTACGGCCTCGTGGGCGACGGCCCGGCCGCGCTGCGCCACGCCCGCAAGGCCCGCCGGCTGCTCGCCGACCACCCCGAGGCCGCCGGCCACCTCACCGCGATGGCCGCCGAGGCCCACGCCCTGTCCCTGCTCGACCGCCCGGCCGAGGCCGAGCGGGCCTGGCGGGAGACGGTGGAGCGGTGCCGGGACGCGGGCACCGTCCGCCTCCACGCCGCGGCCGAACGCCGCTTCGCGGACTTCCTGGCCGCCTCGGGCCGCCCGGCCGGGGGCGCCGGCCAGCCGCACGGCGCGGTCGCCCCGTCCGGCCGGCCCGGTGGCACCACGGTGGTCCGGCAGTCGGACCGGCGGGCGGCCGATCTGTGCCGCTGACCGCTCACACCTGAGCGGCCGGCGGGGGCGATGCCACTCGGCCCGCACCCCGCCGACGGGCCGCCGTAGCGGCGGTTCGGCCCGGTGGAGCGGAGGTTCAGGCGGTGCGACGCCGGTGCTGGTGCCGCGCGGCGACCAGCACACCCGCGCCGATCAGCACCGCGCCGCCGCCGACACCCGCGATCAGGGCGCCGTCGCCGCCACCGCCGGTGTGCGCGAGGCCCCCGGGGACGGGCCCGGCGCCCTCGGACGGCGGCGCCGGGACGCTCGGGCTCACGGACGGCGAGGGCGACGCGCTGCCGGACGGCGTCGGACTGGCCGACGGTCCCGGCGTCCGGCTGGACGTCCCGGTGGGCGTGGGCGTCCGGCTCGGGGTGTGCGTGGCGGTCGGCGTCGGAGTGCCGGTGGGCGTGGGCGTCGTGGGCGTCGTGGTCGGCGTGGGGGTGGCGGTCGGCGTGGGCGTCGCCGTCGGGGTGGGCGTCGGCGTGGCCGTCGGGGTGGGGGTCGGCGTGGGCGTGGGCGTCGGCGTGACGCAGAGCGGCACGTCGGCGATCCGCTTCTCGATCTGGGTGTCGGCGAGCTGGTAGCGCCAGGTGTCACCCTTGCCCGAGTAGCTCACCGTGACCTTCACCGAGCCGTGGCCCTCGACGGTGCCGCGGTACCGCTCGTCACTGCCGGCCCGGGTGAGCGTGTACTCGCCCGAGGAGCGGTAGTTGTTGCCCAGGACCAGGTCCACCCGGCCGGCCTCGGTTCGGCAGCCGACGGTCAGTGAGGCGTCGCTCGGATGCCAGGCGAACGCCGTCCCGGAGCCGGCCACCGCGAGCGCCCCGACCGCGCAGCCGGTCACGACGACGGCTCGAACATGTTTCATCGCGCATCTCCTTCAGGTCCCGCAGGACGCAGTCCCCGGGGCCGGTGGTCACCGGTCCCGCCACTGTCGTCTACGGGACCGAACCGCCCTGCGGTTCAGTCCGCGGCGCCCCCGGACGCCTCCGCCCGTCCCCTCCGCCGCCGCCGCGCCGGCGACGTCCGGCCGGTCCACCGGGTGGTGAACCGGCGACCGCCGACGCGCCGTTGACCAGGGCGGAGGCCGTGGAACAGGTCGGCACCCGGTCCGGAGTGAACACGGTCCGGGCGCCGGACGGCCACCACCGGGCCGCCCGCCGTCGCCCCTGACGCGGTGGGCCTCCCGGAGCACGGACGGGGTGTCCGACGGCCGCCCGCTCACGGCCGGCCGGACACCGCCGGGTGCGACCGCACCCGGCGGACCGACCGTGCGCCTGCCGTCCCCGGCCCGCCACTCCCCGACGGGCCGGGGGCACCGCCGTCCGCTCCCGGCCCGCCAGACCCGACCCACCGGACCCGACAAGGAGGCCCCGACCGTGCGCACGCCCCTGCTGGTCCTCGTGGTCCTCGCCCTCGCCGCCGTCTCCGGACCGCACCGGGCCGGACCGGACCCGTCGGTCACCGAACGCCCGCCACAGACCACCGCACGGCACGCGTCCACGCACCACGCGTCCACGCACCACGCAGAAGAGCGCCCGGCCGCGGAGCGCTCCGCCGCCGGCGTCTCCCGCTCCGGCGTCCGGGTGGACCTCTCCCGCCAGGTCCGCTGACCGGGCGGAGCACCGCCCGCTCCCGCAGCCCCGGCCCCGGCCCCCGACCCCGCCCGCAGCCCTCCGGCCCCGCACCGGCCGTGAACACCGGGCGCGGCGCCGGAGAACGCCCGGCGAATTGCGGGCGTACATCGGGTGACGCGGCGCGCGCCGGATTCCGCCCCGACCGTGCAACGGCGGGGCCCAGGGCCCAACGACCCGTCCCACCGGCCGACCGGACGGGATGTCAGGCGTGGTTAGACTGCGGCCTGCCTCTCGACGAGGACCAGAAGCGGGGGCTCTGACCTGGGGGAACTGTGTTTGTTCGGCTCATGGGGGCGGTTGAGCTGAGGACGGCGGACGGCCGTACCCTCACCCCGCCCGGCGCGAAGCGGTGCGGGGTCCTGGCCCTGCTGGCGCTCGACCTCGGCCGGACCGTCCCGGTGGAACGGTTCTTCGAGCTGCTCTGGGGCGACGAACCGCCCGCCCAGGCCCGGGCCGCGCTCCAGGGCCACATCGCCGCGCTGCGCAAGCTGATCGCCGGCTCCCCGCTCACCCTGCTGACCCGCACACCCGGCTACCGCCTCGACGGCCCGGCCGACTCGGTGGACGCGCTGCTCTTCGAACACCTCTGCGCCCGGGCCGCCGGGGAGGAGGCCCCGGACGGCGACGAGCGCGCCGCCGGGCTGCTCCGCCAGGCCCTCGACCTCTGGCACGGCGCGGCCCTGGCCAACCTGCCCGACACCACGCTGCGCCACGCCCTCGCCGACCGCCTCGACGAGGGCCGCGCCCGGGCGCTGGAGTCCTGGGCGGAGCGTCTGCTCCGGCTCGGCCGGGGCGCCGACGCGATCCCCGACCTCGACCGCGCGGTGGAGGCCGACGGGCTGCGCGAGCCGCTCTGCGCCCTGCTGGTCCGCTGTCTGCACCAGGCCGGCCGGCTCTCGGACGCGCTCGCCGCCTACCGCCGGGCCCGTCGCCGGCTCACCGCCGAACTCGGGGTCTCCCCCGGCCGGACCCTCCAGTCCGCCGTCGACGACGTCCTCGCGGCCGACCCCCGGGAGCCCGGCCGGGGCCGCGTCCGGCCGGACTCCGGCCCGTCGGCGGCCCGCCAGCTCCCCCGCCGGGCCGCCGGCTTCGTCGGCCGGGCGGCCGAGCGGCGCTGGCTGGACGCCGAGTGCGGAGCCGGCCGCCGCAGCGGCAGCCTGGCCGTCGTGGCGGGCCCGGCGGGCGCCGGCAAGACCGCCACCGTGGTGCAGTGGGCGCACGCCGCGGCCGACGCCTTCCCCGACGGGCGGCTCTTCGCCGACCTGAACGGTTTCGGCCCCGGCCACCGCGCCCAGCCGGCCGACGTCCTGGGCCGGTTCCTGGGCGCACTGGGCGCCCAGGAGAGCGAGCTCCCCGAGGACCTCCCCGCCCGGGCCGCGCTCTACCGCTCGCTCACCGGCCGGCGCCGGCTGCTGGTCGTCCTGGACAACGTCCGCGACGCCGAGGAGGTGGCCGACCTGCTGCCGGCCGGACCGGACTGCGCCACCGTGATCACCAGCCGCAGTTCGCTGGAGGACCTGGTGGTGACCGAGGGCGCCGCCCTGCTGCGGCTCGGCGCACTGCCCGCCGACGACGCCTTCAGCCTGCTGGAGCACCTGCTCACCCCGGCCCGGGTGCGCGCCGAGCCCGCGGCCGTCGCCCAGGTCGCCGAGCTGTGCGACCGGCTCCCGCTGGCCCTGCGGATCGCCGCCGCCCGGCTCGCCGCCCAGCCCGGCTGGGGGATCGCCGACCTCGTCCCCGAACTCGCCGACGAGCGCACCCGGTTGCAGGCCCTGGACACCCAGGGCACGATCAGCGTGCGCACCGCGCTCGGCCTGACGATGCGTCACCTCTCCTTCACGGCGCAGAACCTGCTCGCCCTGCTGGCCGTCCACCCCGGGCCCGAGGTCGACGCGCACGCCGCCGCGGCCCTGCTGGGCACCGACCCCGCCGAGGCCCGCCGCGCGCTCTCCTCGCTCGCCGCCCACCACCTGCTCGCCGAGGGCACCCCCGGCCGCTACGGCCGGCACGACCTGATCCGGCTCTACGGCGCCGAACTCCTCGCCGAGCGGCCCGACTCCGAGCGCACCGCCGCCACCCGGGCGCTGGTCGACCACTACCTCACGGTCGCCGCGCACGGCGCCGCCCTGCTCCAGCCGGGCATCGACTGCTTCGGCCCGCCGCCCGCCCTCCCCTCGCCGTCCGGGCCGCGGCTGTCCACCGTCCGGTCGGCGCTGGACTGGTTCCGGGCCGAGGAGCCGACCATCCGCGGCCTGGTCACCTCCGCCGCCGACCTCGGCGACCACGACCGCGCCTGGCGCCTGGCCTACCTGGCCAACTGCCTGTACTACGGCACCGGCCGCCGCACGGACCGGGTGAGCTGCCTGCGGGCCGGGCTGCGCTCCGCGCTGCTGACCGGCGACCCGACCGCCGTCGCGCTGATGGAGGCTTCGGCCGCCCGCGCCCTCAGCGGCACCGGCCGCGCCGAGGAGGCCCACCGGCTGGCCGCCCGGGCGGTCGCCCGGACCGCCGACACGGGCGGGAACGTCCATGTGCACGCCCTCACCGTGCTCGCCGTCGCCACCGCGGCCCGCGGCGAGTTCGGCGAGGCCGTCCGGCTCGGCGAACAGGCGGTCGCCCTCACCGAGGAGCACGGCCTGACCGAGCACGCACCGTTCACCCTCAGCAACACCGCCGCCCTGCACGGCTTCGCCGGCGATGCCGGACAGGCCCTGCGGCGGGCCAGGCAGGCCCGCGCCCTGCTCGCCGACCACCCGGAGGCCACCTTCCAGCTCTCCGCGATGGTCAACGAGGCCCACGCGCTGCAACTGCTCGACCGCCCGGCCGAGGCGGCCCGGGCCTGGCAGCACACGCTGGAGCTCTGCCGCGCGGCCGGCACCGTCCATCTGCACGCCGTGGCCGAGCGCCACTTCGCGGACTTCCTGCTCGACTCCGGCCGCCCCGCCGAGGCCGCCCGGCACCTGCGCACCGCCGCCGGCCTGTCCGCCGGACTCGGCGACACCACCGTGGTCCGGCAGCTGGAGGAGCGGCTGGCCGCACTCAGACCCGCCTTACGGCAGTGACGGGTTCACCAGCTCCGCCAGCAGCGACTGCACCCCGTCCTCGCCGAAACGGTGCACCAGGAGCGCGACCCATTCCACCGCCTCCGCCCGCTCCAGCGGGGTCCAGGTGGCCACGGACGGGTGCTCGTCCACCACCAGCGCCTCGGCGACCAGCCGCAGCCCGTCCGGCACCAGGGGCAGCCTGGTTCTGCCGAGCCCCCGCACGGCCAGCACCCGGGCCGCCCGCGCGACCTCGTACCCGCTCGCCGACGGCACCGCGAGCCCACCGCCGACCGGGAAGTCCAGGCCGTCCGCACCGTCCGGGGCACCCGGGACGCCCGGATCGTCCGGCTCGCCCCGGTCCGCGGCCGACCCGGCCGCCGGCTCCTGGGCGAGCCAGCCCGCGATCAGCTCCCGGGCCTCCCGCTCCCCCGTGATGTCCTCCATGCCCGCAAGCATGCCAGCGCCCCGCTCCATCATCATCACCGTCATGTGAACGAGAACGGCTGTCACCCCGCCCGGCGTTCACCGGTGACGCACGCCCGACGGGAAATGTCCGAGACCCGCCCCTGGGCACCTCCGGGGCTCACGGGTCCTCGACGACGCGGATGACGGCGTTGGGGCAGAGCGCCGCGGCCAGCCGGGCGGCGCGGTGCAGCTCCGGCGGCGGGTGCTTCTCCAGCAGCACGACGGTGCCGTCGTCCTCCGACTGGTCGAAGAGCTCGGGCGCGGTGAGCACACACTGCCCGGCGCCACGACAGCGGTCGTGGTCGATGTCGATCCGGATCTTCATGGTGCGGTCACCCGTCCCAGGTGAGCGGAAGCGCGTGGACGCCGTAGATGGCCATGTCGTGGCGCATCGGGACCTGCTCCGGCGGTACCGCCAGGCGCAGCGTCGGGAAGCGCCGGAAGAGCGCGGGGAAGGCCACCTCCATCTCCACCCGGGCCAGTTGCTGGCCCAGGCACTGGTGGATCCCGTGTCCGAAGGCGACGTGCTGGGAGAGCTCGCGGGTGAGGTCCAGCCGGTCGGGGCTCCGGAAGTGCTCCGGGTCCCGGTTGGCCGCGGCCAGCGAGGCGACCACGGTCTCCCCGGCGCGGACGTGGTGGCCGGCGATGTCCACGTCCTCGGTGGCGACCCGCACCGTGCCGAACTGCACGATGGTCAGGTAGCGCAGCAGTTCCTCGATCGCGTGGCCGGTGAGCTCCGGGTGTTCCCGCAGGTCGCGCAGTTGCCCGGGGTGGGTCAGCAGGGTGAAGGTGCCCAGTGCCAGCATGTTCGCCGTGGTCTCGTGGCCGGCGACCAGCAGCAGACGGCCGATCCCCGCCAGTTCCTCGTCGGTGAGCCCGGACTCCGGGCCGTCGTCCGCCAGCAGGGCACTGAGCAGGGCGTCGTCGGGGTGCTTCCGCTTCCGGGCCGCCAGGTCGAGCATGTAGTCGCGCAGGGCGTCCCGGGCCGCCAGCGCGGTGTCCTCGTCCACCTCCAGGTTGAGCAGGGTCGAGGTCCAGCGCTGGAACCTGTCGCGGTCGTCGTAGGGCACGCCGAGCAGTTCGCAGATGACCAGGGAGGGGATCGGCAGGGCGAACGTCCGCACCAGGTCCACCGGGGGCCCGACGCGCTCCATCGCGTCCAGGTGGTCGGCGGTGATCTGTGCGATCCGGGGTGCCAGGGCGCGCATGCGGCGCACGGTGAAGTAGCGGGTGAGCATCCGCCGGTAGTGGGTGTGCTCCGGCGGGTCCATGGTGATGAGCAGGCCGGAGCGGGCTCCGACGTCCTCGGGCCGGACCGGGATCCGGCGTACCGGGGAGGAGGCCCGCAGCCGGTCCGAGCTGAACCGGTCGTCCGCCAGCAGGGCGCGGACGTCCTCGTGCCGGGTCAGCAGCCAGCCGGTCTTTCCGTCGGGGAAGGACAGCCGGGCGACCGGATCGTGCGCGCGCAGGTGCCGGTACTCCGGCGGCGGATCGAACGGGCAGGTGCGGTGCATCGGCAGCGTCATCGCCGTGGGCTGGGCTGTACTCATGGAAGGTATTCCCTTCTCCAGCCATTCTGTTGCGCCCCCACTCGCAGGGTAGTACGACTCCCCTCCGTCCGGGAGGTCTCGCCCCCGCCCGGCCCCGGCGCCTCCCCGTGCCCGGGGGCCCTCGTCCCGCACCGGCACGTGCATCGGCACGGGCGCGCACGGCGTCCCCGGCGGCGGCTATCGCTCCTTCTCCCGGGAGAGACGGCCCGGGGACGGCACCGGAAGGCGGGCCGGAACGCTCGACGGCCACCACGACCCCCCGTTCCAGGAGTATGGTTGACGCCTCGTCAACCACCGTACTTGGCGCACCCCATCCGTCACCCTGTGCGTTCGGACGCATACCGGTTTGGGTACGTACCTCAGCGCGCCCGAGGGCCGGGCGGCAAGGCGCGAGGAGACTGGGCACCGATGGATCAGAACCACATTCCCCCGACCGTACGACGGACATACGGCGCGGACGATCTCGCACGAGCGGCCAGCTTCGCGGGGGGCTTCATCAACTTCGGTGACTGGAGCGGAATCGACACCGCATCACCGACCACCGAGGACCGGGTGCACAGTCAGGAGGAGTTGTACCGCCGGGTGTTGCGGGCCTTCCCGGCACCGACCGAGCGGCTGCGGCTGGCCGAGGTCGGCTGCGGGCGGGGGCTGGGTGCGACACTCGCCCTGCGCGAGTTCCGCTTCGCGGCGGTGACCGGGGTGGACATCCACCCGGACCAGATCGAGCGCGCCCGTACGGTCAACGCCAAGGCCATGGCCGTCTTCCCGGACCGGCTCGCCTACGCCCTCGGCTCGGCCGACAAGCTGCCGTTCCCGAACGGCTCGCTGGACGGCGTCTACTCGGTCGAGGCGGCCCAGCACTTCCGCGGGCTGACGGGCTTCGCGCACGAGGCGGCCCGGGTGCTGCGGCCCGGCGGCCGGCTGGTGGTCACCACCTTCTTCAGTTCCGGCCCGGAGGTCGCCGAGCGGTTGAGCATCATGCTCGCCAGCTTCGCCGAGGGCCTGGACGTGGCCCACCCGATCACCGGCTTCACCGCGGACCTCGCCGCGGCCGGCTTCACCGGCGTGTCCGCCGAATCGATCGGAGCGGCGGTCTGGCCGGGCTTCGACCGCTATCTGGAGGGCACCGTCCCGCCCAGCCACTGGTCACGCAACTTCCTCCCCGCCTGGCGCAGCGGCCTGCTCGACTACCACCTGGTCACCGCCGACCGGGCCTGACCACAGCGGACGGCTCCCGACGCCCGCCGGCCGGTGGTTCGGCCCGCCGAACCACCGGCAGCCGGTGACCCCGGCGGCTCCCGTGCGCGTTCCGAGGCTCGACGCGGGGAGGGCGGTGCGCCACACTCTTGCCCTGGCACCACCCGCGTTTCCCTGGCACCACGCAGCAAGCACCGAGCCCAGAACCGCACATCGGAGAGCCACACGGTGACCACGAGTCAACAGCTGGAGATCACCTTCTCGTCGGGCCGGTCCGGCACCGGACCGGCCACCTGGGGCCAGCAGGCCATCTGGGACGCCGTCGGCAAACTGACCCCGGCGGACGCGCCGAGGTACAACGTCACGGCCTCCTCCCCGCTGGACCCGGGAGTCCCGGTGCCGGTGGTCCTCGACGCGCTCACCCACCTGCTCCACCTGCACGACGGGCTGCACACCCGGCTGCTGCGGGACGACGACGGCCGGCTGCGGCAGACCGTCGACCCGGCGGGGCGGCTGTCCGTGCACACCCGCCACAGCGACGGCGACGCGGCCGAACTCGCCGAAACCGGGCGCCTGTTGCACGACGAGCTGGCGGGGCGGCCGTTCGACTGCGCGACCGAGTGGCCGATCCGCGTCGGCCTGGTCGAATCGGGCGGTCTGGTCCGCCACATGAGCCTGGTCCTCTCGCACACGGCGGTGGACGGCTCGGGCATGAGCCAGGTGGTGATGGACCTGTCCGCGCTCGCCCTGGGCGAACCGGTGGAGGCGATGGCCGAGCGCCGGGCGGCCACCCAACAGCCCCTGGAGGAGGCCGCGTTCCAGGCCTCCGATCGCGGCCGGCGGCGTGATGCCAACGCCCGGCAGCACTTCCTGCGCAAGCTGCGGCTCGGCCCGCCGCGGCAGTTCCCCGCCCCGGCCGGGGAGCCGCGCCCGTTCCCGAACGCCGTGCTCAGCTCCCCGGCGCTGCTGCGCGCCGTCGAACTGGTCGCCGCCGCCCACCGGGTGAGCTCCTCCTCGGTGCTGCTGGCGGCCGCCGCCGCGATGACGTCCCGGCTCTCGGGCCTGCCGGACGCCACGCTCCAGGTGGTGGTCAGCAACCGCTTCCTGCCCGGGCTGACCCAGGCGGTGAGCACGGTGGCGGGCGAGAGCCTGTTCCATCTGGCGGACGCCGGAAAGGAGTTCGGGGATGTCGTCCGACGCACCCACGCCGCGTCGATCGCCACCTACCGGCACGCCTACTACGACCAGACCCTGCGGGACGAGGACATCGCCCGCCTCCGCGCCGAGCACGGCCCGACGGCCGACCGCTCCTGCGTCTTCAACGACACCCGCGAGCTGGCCCCGCCCGCGCCCGCCGGCGGCGCGGCCGCCCCACCGGCCGCCCCGGAACCGCTCGCCCTGGCCAGGGCCCGCACCACCCTCGACTGGCCGGTCGAGTTCGAGCCGCGCCCCGGCCTCTCCTACGCCCTGGACGCCCTCCGGACCGCGGACGCCCTGCGACTCGCGATGACGGCGGACGCCTCGGTCCTCCCCCGTCCCACGATGGAGCGCTTCCTGCGCGGCATCGAGGACCTGATCCTCACCGAGGCCGCCGCCCTCGGCCACGACTGAGACCGGCCCGCCGCCGCCCCCTGGAGCGTCCCGCCCGTTCCGCCCGGTCAATCTGGCCGGCCGGTCCGGGGCGGCGGGCCAGGTCACTCCGGCGGCGGGGTCCCCGCCGTACGGGGCCGCAGTGCCAGACCGGTGCCGATGGCGGCGGCCAGCAGGCCGAGCAGCGCGAAGGGGCGCGACCACTCGCCCGCGGTGGTCGGGACGAACGCGGCCGGCAGGACCAGGGCGGACGCGGCGACCGCCGTGAGGGCGTGCGCCGGCCGGGGGCCGCGGCGGTCCGGGCCGAAGGCGTCGACGAGCAGCAGATAGCCGGTGAGCAGGACGGTCACCGCCACGGCCGGCCAGAGCGACGGTTCGCCGGAGCACGCCAGCAGGACGGACCCGACCGCGAGCACGGTGGTGCGCTGCCCGGCGAACCGGGCGGGCCAGGTGGTCGCCGGGCGCGCCGGGCCGGCGGGCGGTGCGGCGGCCCAGACGGCGAGAACGGCGGCGGCCGCCACGGCGGCGGGCCCGCCCCGGTCCAGTACGCCGCCCGGGGCGCCGTCCACTCCGCAGGCGGCGACCGCCAGGGCGGCGCCGGTGCAGCGCAGGGCGGTCTGCTCGATCCACGGGGCCCACGAGGGCGAGGGCCGTACCCCGGGGGCGAGCCCGGCGTCGGCGGTGGTCTCGGTCATCGGGCCCCTCCTCGGATCCGGCGGCGCAGCAGTGGGGCGAGCGCCAGGTCGAGCGCCTCGCCCGGGGTGTACCGGGCCACCGGAATGCCCCGGCCGCGCAGGGCGGAGCGCATCGCCTCGCGCTCGGCGTGCCAGAGCCGCAGGGCCAGGGCGCCGACCTCGTCCCCGGGCTCCACCGTCGGCTCGCCCGCCGGGATCTCCACCACGACGAGCGGGTTGCCGCGGTCGCTGACCCGGCCGAGCACCTCCAGGATCCGCTGGTCGGCGAGCGAGGTGAACGCGTACACCAGGGCGTGGCCCGGCAGTGCGGGCAGCGGGAGCCGCGGGAGGGCGGGTCCGCGCCGGCGGCGGTCCTGGCGGACCTCCAGCACGGCCTCGACCATCCGGTAGAAGTGCCGGTCCCCGCTGCCCGCGGCGAGCCAGCGCAGCCGGCCGCCGACCGCGATCAGCCCGACCCGGTCGTGGCGGCTCAGGTAGGCGCGGGTCAGCCCGGCGGCCGCGCGCAGGGTCTCGTCCAGGCTCGACAGACCGGTGGCCGGGTCGCGGAAGTCGCTCAGCGCGTCCAGCAGGACGACCGCGTCCGCGGCCCGCTCGGCGGCGAACTGGTTGATCTGGATGCTGTCGCGGCGGGTGGTGGACGGCCAGTGGATGCGCCGCTGGCGCTCGCCCGGGACGTACGGGCGGACGCCGATCACCTCGACGCCGGTGCCGTCGTGCGCCGTGGTGTGCTCGCCGATCCGCTCCGGGAGGCGGACCGGGACGGGGGTGAGCCGGGCCGCACCGGGCACCGGGAAGACGTCCACCGCGCCGAGCTCGGTCCGGACGGTCCGCCGGGTCAGGCCCCCGGTGTCGTAGACGTCGAGGTCGACGCTGCCCAGCGTCCAGCGGCCCCAGCGGTCGGCCCGCAGGCCGAGGTCGACCCCGGCGCGGCCGACGGCCACGGACTCCAGGGTCAGCCCCGGACCGAGGGCGACGGTGGGGTCGAGCGGGCCGATCTCCCCGTCGTGCTCCACGGTGATCCGGACGGTGATCCGCTCGCCCTCGAAGCAGCGGCGCGGCTCGGCCGTGCCCACGGTGGCGAGCCGGGTCGGCCTGTCGCGCCCGGGGGCCGCCAGGGCGAGCAGCACGGCGGGACCGGCCGCGAGGGCCAGCAGCCAGGCGTGTCCGGTGGCCAGCGCGGCGGCGGCCGCGACGGCGGCCACGGTGAGCAGGCGCAGGGTCCGCTCACCGGCCCGCCAGTGCGGGGAGGGCGGGGTGCTCGGCAGGCCGGCCGGCGCCGCTTCGGCGCTCCGGGCCAGGATCCGGGCGGTACGCAGGTCGGCGTCCCGGCCGGTCCGGCGGTCGCCGCGCGGTTCGAGGCGGCGGCCTGGGCGGAGGCCGGTGCGGAGGCGGGACCGGAGGCCGGTGCGGAAGCCGGTGCGCCGGGCGCCGGGGCCCGGTGGACCTCCCTCCGCCGGCGCGGCGAGTCGGCGGACGGGGCGCCCGGCGCTCACCGCGGCCCGTCCGGCAGCCGATCCGACGACCGGGTGTCCGCGCTCCCGGCCGCGCGCGGCAGGGTCTGCGGTGCCGGAACGGACGCGACCAGGCGGGCCAGGACGTCGTCCGCCTCGATCTGGCGCACCCACAGTTCGGGCTTGAGCGTGATGCGGTGGGCGAGGGCGGGGACGGCGACCGCCTTGACGTCCTCCGGGGTCAGGAAGTCACGGCCCTCCAGCATCGCGCGGGCCCGGGCCAGCTGCACCAGCGCGAGACCCCCGCGCGGCGAGGCGCCGACCTGGATCTGCTGGTCGTTGCGGGTGGCGTCGATCAGCGCGACCACGTACTCGACCAGGTCGTCGTCGACCTCGACCTGCTCCAGCGCGGCCCGCATGGCGAGCAGTTCGGCGGCGGAGCCGATGGTCTCCAGCACCGGCTCGGGGGCCGCCCGGTCCAGCCGGGCCCGCAGCATCGCGGCCTCCAGGCCGGTGGAGAGGTATCCCATCCGCACCCGCAGCAGGAAGCGGTCGAGCTGGGCCTCCGGCAGGCTGTAGGTGCCCTCGTACTCGATCGGGTTGGCGGTGGCGATCACCACGAACGGCTCCGGCAGCCGGCGGGTGGCGCCGTCGACGGAGACCTGTCCCTCGGCCATCGCCTCCAGCAGCGCGGCCTGGGTCTTCGGCGGGGTGCGGTTGATCTCGTCGGCCAGCAGCAGCTGGGTGAAGAGCGGGCCCGGCCGGAAGACCATCTCACCGCTGCTCCGGTCGTAGAACGGCGCACCGGAGACGTCCGAGGGCAGCAGGTCGGGGGTGAACTGGATCCGGCGGAAGTCGAGGCCGAGGGTGGTCGCGAAGGAGCGCGCCAGCAGGGTCTTGCCGAGCCCGGGCAGGTCCTCGATCAGGACGTGTCCGCCGGCCAGCACCCCGAGCATGACCAGTCGGAGCGCCTCGGGCTTGCCGACCACGGCCCGTTCGATCTCCGCCACCACCGCGTTGGCGCGCTTCCCGGCCTGCTGCGGCGTCAGCGCGGGCCGGCCGGCGGGGCTGTCCGGGGCGTGGTCGGCGCCCGGGTCGACGGGGGCCTGGGGAACGGCGGTCATGGCTCTCCTGAGGGGCGATGGGTCGGTGCGGGCGGCCGCCGGGGGTGCGGCGACTGCGCGGTGGCTACAGGGATTCGAGACGGTCGACCAGGGCGCGGACGACCGGTTCGGGGAAGATCTCGGCCGGTGCCGGGCGGCTCGGATCGATCCAGGGCCAGAGCCCGGCGCCGATCAGCGCGGCGGCCCGGTCGCGGTCGTCGGTGAGCGAGAGCCCGTGCCGCTCCGACAGCCGGGCGGCGAACAGCCGTTGGAGCCGGCCGCGCAACGGCCCGCCGTCGCCCTGCGGGTCGAGCCCGTGGCGGACGGTCCAGTGCCAGTCGCCGAGCCCGGGCTCCCGCGCGTCCATCACCCGCTGACGGCTGCGCAGGCCCACGTCCAGGAAGCCCGCCCCGGCGACGTACCGGCCCGTCACCAGGGCGGCGACGGCCATCAGCACCGCTCCGGCGCCGGCCGCGGCCACCCCGCCGACCAGGGCGAACAGGATCTCGGCCGCGACGGCGACGAGCCCCAGCTCGATCAGGCTGTGCCGGACGGAACCGGGCGCGGCCAGGCCGTCGTGGTCCGGGCCGTCCCCCGGCCGGGCGGGACCGGCGCTCCGGGCGGGATCTGTGCTCATCGACGGCTCCCGGTCGGGTCGGTGGGGCCCGCGCCGGCCGTACCGGCGGCCGGCCGGTCCGCCAGGCGGTCGGCGATGGTGTCGAGGGCCGTCCTGGCCCGGCGTACCTGGCTGTCGTCCATCGGGTGGGTCGAGTACCTGGCCTCGTGGAACAGCGCGGTGAGGGCGCGTGCCTGGACCGGGTCGACCCGGTCGTCCGCCACCGCCCGTTCCAGCAGCTCGGTCGGGCTGTCGGAGGCGTGGCGGGCGACACCGGAGGCCGCCAGCGAGCCCTCCATCGCGGCGTAGCAGGCGATCACCGCGGCCCGGGCGTCGCCGCCGTGCAACGCGCGCCGTCCGGTGGCGACGGCCTCGGCGAGGACGTCCTCGGCGCGCGCCGGGCCGACGGCCGGCGCGGTCCGCGACCCGGGCCCGGGGAGGCGCAGCCGCCGCCACCCCCGCACCAGGGCGGCCACCAGCACGGCCGCCACCACCGCGGCCAGGACGACCAGCAGGACGACGGCCAGGTTCACCGTGCCCGACTCCTCGGGCGCCGGCGGCGGTGGCGGCGTCGGTACCGGCGTGGCCGTCCAGGCCCCCAGGCCGGTCAGGGGCGCATCGGCGACCGGCCCGCCGGTGGTGGTCCGGTTGTGGAAGACGAACAGCAGCACCGGCACGGCGACGGTCCCGCCCGCCAGCAGCACGACGGCGGCCGTCCGCAGGCGTTCGGCCCATGGCGTCGGCCCGGTCAGCCGGCGGACCTCCTCGCGGAGGCCGGAGGCGAAGCGGCCGACGACGATCACCCAGCCGAGGGCGAGCAGGACGACGAACCCGATGCTGCCGAGCGGCGGCTCGGTGCCCGTCCCCAGCAGTCCGCCGTCCGGCCGGAGCGCCGAGGCGGCGACCACCAGGCCGACGACGACCAGCAGGACGCCCCGCACCCGCGTGCTCCCCTGCCGGTGGCCGCCACGCCGGGACCGCCGGGGCGCGCTCGGCGGTACGTCGTCGTTCATGCGGTGCCCCCGGTCCCCTCCGCCACACGCTTGATCACGCGCCGGTGCAGCGTCGCACACCGACTTTCGCCCTGTCATCCTTCCCGCGGCGTACGACTTTCCGGGTAGCGGCCGGACCGCCGGACGCGTCGACACGGCCGCGCCGGTGCCGCTACCGTCGGCGCCATGCGAATCCTCGTCCTGGGCGGCACCTCCTTCGTCGGCCGCGCGATCGTCGACGACGCCCTGCGCACCGGCGCCGAGGTCACCCTGTTCACCCGGGGCCGGACCGGCCACGACCTGTTCCCCGCCGCCGCCCGGCTGATCGGCGACCGCGACACCGGCGACTACGCGGCCCTGGGCACCGGCCGCTGGGACGCCGTGGTCGACGTGAGCGGGTATCTGCCGCGCCACGTCGGGCAGGCGATGGACGCGCTCGGCGACCGGGTCGGCCGGTACCTGTTCATCTCCAGCCAGGCGGTGTACACCCGCACCGGTCCGGGCTCGGACGAGTCCACCCCGCGCCGCGCCCCGGTGCGCGACACCGAGGAGCTGAGCGAGGACACCTACGGCCCGCTCAAGGCGGCCTGCGAGGACGACGTGACCGCCCGGTACGGCGGCCGGGCGACGATCGTGCGGCCCGGCAAGGTCGCCGGCCCCCACGACCCGCAGTCCGGGCTCACCTACTGGGTGCGGCGGGCCGCGCGCGGTGGCCGGGTCGCGCTGCCCGGCCGGCCCGAGCAGCCGGTCCAGCTCGTCGACTCCCGCGACCTCGCCCGGCTGGTGGTCCGTCTGCTGGAGGACGACCGCCCCGGGGCCTTCCACGCCGTCGGCCCGGCCGAACCGACCACCCTGGCCGGGCTGATCACCACCTGCGCCGAGGTGGCGGGCGCCCAGGTCGAGATCGTCCCCGTCCCGGCCGACACCGCGCCCCCGTTCTTCCCGCTCGTCCACGCCGAACCGCTCTGGCCGGCCCAGCGGCGCAGCCCGGCCCGCGCCCGCGCCGCCGGCCTGCCCGCCACCCCGCTCGCCGTGACCGCCGCCGACGTCCTGGCCTGGGACCGCGCCCGCGGCGAGCCGCCCCTCGGCCACGGCTTCTCCCCCGAGGACGAGGCCCGCCTCCTCGCCCGCGGCTGACCCTCGCCCTGCGCACCGGGCCGTCCGCCGAGGGCCGCGGGTCCGTTCACGGCGCCCAGATCCCGCGTGCCAGCGCGGCCCCCGCGTAGCAGAAGGCCAGACCCGCGGCCAGGCTGGCGCAGAGATAGGCGGCCGCCGTCGCGACCCGGCGCACGGAGACCAGCGTCAGCAGTTCGTAGGAGAAGGTCGACCAGGTGGACAGGGCCCCGCAGAAGCCGGAGGCGATCAGCAGCTCCGCCCGGTCGCCGATGGCGTGCTCGGCGCCGCCCTCGACCACCAGCCCCAGGACGAAGGGCGCGGCCACGTTGACCGCGAACGTGCCCCAGGGGAAGGCGGAGTCGACCCGCCGCTTCACCGCGACGCCGGTGAGGTAGCGCACCGGCGCTCCGACGGCCGCACCGGCGAGGACGAGCAGCCAGTCGACGATCACCCGGCCTCCCCGGCTCTGACGGAGATCCCGAAGGCGAGACGGGCGACGAGGACCCCGAGCCAGACACCGGCCGGCGCGGCGACCACGGTGAGCACCAGGTAGCCGGCCGCCACCGCGCCGTCACCCCGGTCGAGGAGCAGGCGCGTCTGGTTGATGTAGGTCGAGAAGGTGGTGAAGCCGCCCAGCACGCCGGTGCCGATCATGGGCCCGAGCAGCGCGGGCGCCCGGGGGAAGCGCTCCTTCGTGGTGACCATCAGGGCGCCCATGAGGGCGCAGCCGACGACGTTGACCACCAGCGTCGTCCAGGGAAAGGCCCCGGGAGGGACGGGCCAGAGGCGCCCCGCGCCGTAGCGCGCGGCGGCTCCCAGGGCCCCGCCGAGCGCCACGGTGGCGAGCGTCGCTCCCCGTCCGGCCAGTGAGTGGTCGGGGTGGCCGTGCCGGTGCAGATCAGGGGTCAGGAGCACACCGGCACGTTAAGCAGCCCGGCCGAGGAGGCGGCACCGAATCACGGCAGCGGGCGAAGTCGTGACTCGATCAGCGCAGTCGCCGACCGGTGCTCACCGGATCCGATCGCCGGGCGGCAACATGCCATCAAATATCACGCAATGTCCATAAATCGTCACCTAACGTTGCGACCGGTCCCCTTCCCGTCGATCCTGGAGCCCCCTGTGCCGTCCGCCGGGCCCGTGGAACAGCAGCCGACCGGCCTCCGGCCGGCGGCGGTCGCCGCCGCCGCCCTGCGCGGCGTCGGCCAGGTCGACCTTCAGGCGAACCTCGTGACGAGCGCGTTGATCCTCGCGGCCCTCTGGACGGCCGGCTGGCGCGTCGGGCTCTTCGCCACCATCGGTACCGCGGTCTCCACCGCGGTGGCGATGCTCCTCGGCGCGGAACGCGGCAGCGTCGCCCTCGGTCTGCAGGGCTACAGCGGCTGCCTCACCGGCATCGCGCTGGTGACCTCGCTCGGCGACCACCTCTCGACCTATCTCCTCGCGATCGCCGGGGCGGCCGTCTGCACCCTGCTGACGGCCGCCCTGACGACGCTGCTCGCGCCGTACGGGCTCACGGCGCTCACCGCGCCGTTCTGCCTGGTCTCCGGCGTGATGGTGCTCGCCGCACCGTCCTTCGACCGGATCTGGCACGGCGCTCCGACGGCCGCCGTGACGACGACGACCACGGGCGGCACGAGGATCGCCTGGGGCGACCTGTGGCACGGCTTCCTCACCAACGTGTCGCAGGTCTTCCTGGTGAACGACTGGAGGTCGGGGCTCATCATGCTCGCCGGCCTCGCGGTGGCCGGCTGGGCGGTGGTGGCGTTCGCCGCCGCGGGCAGCGCCGTCGGCATCCTGGCCGCCTGGGCGCTCGGCGCGCCGACCACGCTGATCGCCGACGGCATCTACGGCTACAACGCCGTCCTGGTCGGCATCGCGCTCGGCGCCGTGTTCCTTCGCCGCACCGTCTGGAACGGCTGCTACGCCCTGTTCGGAGCGGCCGTCTCGACCGGGCTGACCGCCTCCCTGACCTCGTTCTTCAAGCCGTTCGGCGGCCACACCTTCACCTGGCCGTTCATCCTGACGACCTGGGTGCTGCTGGCGGCCGTCCCCCAGCTGTCGCGGCTTGAGCGGGCCGGGTGACGCCCCGAGGCCCACCGCACCGCACCGCACCACATCCCACCGCACCGCACCGCACCGCACCGCCGGCCCCTTGCCCATCAGCGGTGCACCACAGCCCAGGAGGTACCGACGATGAACCTTGCTCCGCGTGAGCTCGACAAGCTGCACGTCTATGTGGTGGCGGACCTGGCCCGCAAGCGCCAGGGGCGCGGGCTCAAGCTCAACTACAGCGAATCGGTGGCCCTGATCACCGAGGCGATCCTGGAGGCGGCCCGGGACGGCAGGAGCGTCGCCGACTGCATGGCACTCGGCCGGACGGTGCTCGGCCCGGAGGACACCATGCCGGGCGTGCGCGAGATGCTCGGGCTGCTGCAGGTCGAGGCGTCCTTCGTGGACGGCACGAAGCTGGTCTCCTGCCACGACCCCATCGGCGGCTGAGCCGGGTGCACCGGCTCGGGAACCAGGATCCGGTGGTCGCCGTGTGCGGTCACGAGAGCGCGAACGGCGAGGCGCTGGAGGGGATCCCGGGGGTGCTGCCGGTCGGCACCGGCCGGCGGCTGTTCCGGCTGGTCCGCGAGCGGCTGCGCGACCAGGAGCGCCTCTGCGTCGTGCCGATGACCCTGGGGCGCGATCCCGCGCTGGTCGCGGACGCCGCGCGGACCCTGCTCGCGCTGGAGCCCGGGGAGCGCGCCAGGGTGGTCCTGTCCGAGCCGTTCGGCACCGCGGAGCACCTCGTCGGCTGGCTGCGGGCTGCGGCGAGCCGGCTGCCGGCGGAGACGGCGCTGCTCGTCACCGCGCCCACCGGCGGGCCGTCCGAGGACGCGGAGCTGTACCGGATCGCCCGGCTGGTCTGGCAGTACGGCCGCCACCGCATCGTCGAGGTCGGGCTGACCGGCGGCGATCCGGACCCGGCCGCCGGGGCCCGCCGCTGCCGGCGGCTGGGCGCCGCCCAGGTGACCTTGCTGCCCGCCGCGTTCGTCGTGCCCCGGCCGCCCCCGGCGGCCCACTGCCCCGGGCCGCTCCTCACGCCCTCCGGGCTGGCCCAGGTGCTCCGGTCCCGGGCCGCGGACGCCTGGCAGCGCCGGTACCAGCGGGGTGCGGACGGCATCGCCGAAGGGCTGGCGGCCGGCCACGGGCACAGCCACGAGCACCGGCACGACGACGGACCCGACGACCGGCACCACGACGGGCACGGCGACCAGTACGGCCACGGCCACCGGCACGACCACCGCCGCGAGCAGGACCACCAGAACCAGCACGGGGAAGGCCAGGGGCACGCCGCCCACGCCCACCCGACCGGAAGGAGCACCACATGACGTTCCGCCAGAAATACCTCTACGGCGAGGGGCAGATCGAGCTCAACGCCGGCCGCCCCACGCTCACCGTCACGGTCCGCAACACGGGGGACCGCGCGGTGCAGGTCGGCTCACACTTCCACTTCTTCGAGGTCAACTCGGCTCTCTCCTTCGATCGCCGGCAGACCCTCGGCATGCACCTGAACATCCCCGCCGGCACCGCCGTGCGATTCGAGGCCGGCGACACCAAGGAGGTGGAGCTCTGCACCTACTCGGGCACCGGCCGCCTGCTGGGCTTCAGCGGACTGCTCAACGGAAGCACCGCCTCCCAGCCGGCCAGGGTGGAGGCGGTCCGCAGGGCGATCGAGCTCGGCTTCCAGGGCGCCCAGAACGCCGCGGCCGACGCGGACGGCACGGACGGCGCCGCCGAGGCGGACACCACCACCGTTCACACCTCCTCGTCCCACAAGAAGGGCTCCCGCTGATGCCGATCCTGCCGCGCAAGCAGTACACCGACATGTTCGGCCCCACCGTCGGGGACCGGTTCCACCTGGCCGACACCAACCTCGTGGTCGAGGTGGAGCGGGACTTCAACGAGGGCAACTACGGCGACGAGGTGCTCTACGGGGGCGGGAAGACCATGCGCGACGGCATGGCCTCGGATCCGCAGGCCACCGCGGCCCAGGGCGCGCTGGACACGGTGATCACCAATGTCGTGGTCATCGACCCGGTCGTGGGCGTGGTCAAGTGCGACATCGGGATCAAGGACGGCTTCATCGCGGGAATCGGCAAGTCCGGCAACCCGCTGACCCAGCGCAACGTCGACCCGCGCCTGGTGATCGGCGCCGGCACCGAGGTGATCGCCGGGGAGCACCTGATCGCCACCGCGGGCGCCATCGACACCCATGTGCACCTGATCGCGCCGCAGCAGGCCGAGCACGCGCTGACCAACGGGATCACCACGCTCATCGGTGGTGGCACCGGACCGACCGACGGCACCAACGGCACCACCTGTACGCCGGGCCCGTACAACATCGGCAGAATGCTGCAGGCCTGCGAGGCCATGCCGGTGAACATCGGTCTGATGGGCAAGGGCAACGGCAGCCTGCCGGCCGCGCTGGTCGAGCAGATCGAGGCCGGCGTCTGCGGGCTGAAGGTGCACGAGGACTGGGGTGCGACCCCGGCCGTGATCGACAACGCGCTCGCCGTCGCGGACCTTCACGACGTACAGGTCTCGATCCACACCGACACCCTGAACGAGGCGGGCTTCTTCGAGGACACCCGCTCCGCGATCGACGGCCGGACCATCCACACCTTCCACAGCGAGGGCGCCGGCGGCGGACACGCACCCGACATCATCCGGGTCGCGGGCGAGCCGAACATCCTGCCCGCGTCCACCAACCCGACGCTCCCCTACACGTCGAACTCCGTGGACGAGCTGCTGGACATGGTGATGGTCTGCCACCATCTGAGCCACGACATCCCCGAGGACGTCTCCTTCGCCGACAGCCGGGTCCGCGCCGAGACCATCGCCGCCGAGACGGTCCTGCACGACCTCGGAGTGATCAGCATCATCTCCTCGGACTCGCAGGCCATGGGCCGGGTCGGCGAGTCCTTCACCCGCGCGTTCCAGGTCGCGCACCACTGCAAGGACAAGCGCGGGAAGCTCGCCGAGGACGGTGAGCGCAACGACAACCAGCGGGTGCTGCGCTACCTGGCCAAGGTGACCATCAACCCGGCGATCGCCACCGGCATCAGCGACTACATCGGCTCGATCGAGCCCGGCAAGCTCGCCGACATCGTGCTCTGGCCGATCCACTCCTTCGCCGCCAAGCCGAAGATGGTGATCAAGGGCGGAATCATCTCGTGGGCGCAGATGGGCGACCCCAACGCCTCCCTGCCGACCCCGCAACCGGTCTACTACCGGCCCACGTTCGGCATGGCGGGACGGGCCCTGCAGGCCAACCACGTGACCTTCATGTCGCAGGCCGGTATCGCCGCCGGCGTCCCCGCCGAACTCGACCTCAAGCGCCGGGTGCTGCCGGTGCACCGCACCCGCGCCCTGGGGAAGGGCAACATGCTCCGCAACGACGCGCTGCCGCGGATCGAGGTCGATCCGGAGACCTACAAGGTCACCCTGGACGGCGAGATCGCCACCATCGAGCCCGCCCGGGAGCTTCCGCTCAACCAGCTGTTCTTCCTGGTGTAGCGCCGGTGTCCACGGGG
This sequence comes from Kitasatospora sp. NPDC088351, assembly GCF_040685575.1. Lineage (NCBI taxonomy): Bacteria > Bacillati > Actinomycetota > Actinomycetes > Kitasatosporales > Streptomycetaceae > Kitasatospora > Kitasatospora sp. NPDC088351. The sequence goes on from NZ_JBFBIL010000004.1 coordinate 28,527, forward strand.
AGCGCGGAGCACAGGGCGCTCAACGGCACGGCCCCCGGCCGCGCGAACCCCGGCCGCGCGGATCCCGGCTGTGCGGATCCCGGCGGCACGGCCGGACCGGCCGCCGTACCCGCCGGGGACCGGCCGGGGCTCGCAACCCTGCTCGTCAGCCTGCAGCTGGCCGACTCGGCGTTTCCTAGCGGCTTCTACACGCTCTCCCACAGTCTGGAGGGCTTCGCGCAGGCCCGGGCCGTGGACCAGGACACCCTGCCGCTGCTGCTGGCGGACCTGCTGCGGCACGGTGTCGGCCCCTCCGACGCCACGGCCCTGGCCCTCGCCCACCGCGCCGTGGGCGAGGGCGCGCCGGAGCGCGTGGCCGAGATCGACCGGTATCTGTACGCGACCAAGCTGAACAGCGAGATGCGTCGCGCGGCCACCCGCACCGGACGCCAGCTGCTCGATCTCGCCGAGGAGGTCTTCGACCGGCCGGAGATCACCGCCTACCACCGGACGGTCCTCGGCCGGGCCGCCCCGGGCACCCAGGCGGTGGTCGCCGGCGTCGTCTACGCGGCCACCGCGGTACCCGTCCGCGAAGCCGTCACGGCCGACCTGTTCGCCTTCTGCGCCAGCTTCGCGGGCGCGGCCCTGCGGCTGCGGCTGACCGACCACCGCCGCGCCCAGCGGCTGCTGCGGGGCGCGGCCCCCGTGATCGAGGAGACCGCGGAGCTGGCCGTGCGCCGCGAACTCGCCGACGTCGGCGCGACCGTCTTCGTCGCCGACGCCATGTCGGGCCGGCACGAACGCGCGGAGGCCCGGCTCTTCGCCAGCTGAGCGCCCCCACCCACGCCACGCATCGAAAGGCAGCAGAACCATGGACGACAACGTGCTCCGGGTCGGCATCGGCGGCCCGGTCGGCTCCGGCAAGACCGCCCTGATCGAGGCGCTGGTGCCGGTCCTGATCGCCCGCGGGCACCGGCCCGCCGTCATCACCAACGACATCTACACCCAGGAGGACGCCCAGCACGTCCGCCGGACCCTGGCCGGGGTGCTCGAACCCGAGCGCGTCGTGGGGGTCGAGACCGGCGCCTGCCCGCACACCGCGGTACGCGACGACCCGACCATGAACCTGGCGGCCGGGGCGGAGATGCTGGAGCGCTTCCCCGACACCGACACGCTGCTGTACGAGAGCGGCGGGGACAATCTGACCCTGACCTTCAGCCCGGTCCTGGTCGACCTGTTCCTCTTCGTCCTCGACACCGCCGAGGGCGAGAAGATGCCGCGCAAGCGCGGGCCCGGGATCACCGACTCGGACCTGCTGGTGATCAACAAGATCGACATCGCCCAGTACGTGCGCACCGACGTCACCGTCATGGAGTCCGACGCGCTGCGGGTGCGGGAGGACCGGCCGGTCGTCCTGACCGACTGCCTCACCGGCGAGGGCATCGAGAAGATCGCCGCCTTCCTGGAGTCCCGGCGCGCGGTGCTGATCTGACGTGCCGACCGCCGTGGACCGCCTCGTCCGTTCCTACTACCAGCCGGACCGCGTCCCGTCCGAGGTGTCGGACCTGGCGTCCGTGCCCGACACCCTCGGCCCGGGCTCGCCCGCCAAGGTCGGCATCCTCGACCTCGGCTTCGAACTGCGCCAGGGGCGGACCGAACTGGTCGAGCGGTACCAGAAGGCGCCACTGCACCTGATGCGGCCGCTCTGGATCGACCAGCACCTGCCCGGGATGGCGTTCGCCTACCTGATGGCCACCGGAGGCGGCATCGCCCAGGCCGACCGTCACCGGATGGACTTCCGCTGCGGCCCCGGCACGGAGGTCCACCTCACCACCCAGGCCGCCACCAAGGTCTACCGGATGGAGCACGACTACGCCACGCAGCTCGTGAACCTGACGGCGGCGCCCGGCAGCTACGTCGAGTACTGGCCGGACCCGCTGATCCCCTTCAAGGGCTCACGGTTCTACCAGCGCACCGAGGTCACCGTCGCACCGGGCGCCACCGTCCTGCTGGGGGACACTCTGACCGCCGGGCGGCTGGCCCGGGGGGAACGGCACCAGTACCGGGTGCTCGCCACCGACCTGCGGATCGGCCGGCCCGACGGCAGCCCCCTCGCGATCGACACCCTGCGCCTCACGCCCGACGGCGGTGCCCCCGGTACGGGTGTCCTGGGGCCCGGTGTCCTGGCCGGCCACGACCAGGTCGTCTCGGTCTTCGTCGTCACCGACCGCCGGCCGGCCGCCGAGATCGCCGACGCGCTGCACGGGGCGCTCGCCGGTCTGGACCTCCTCCACGGCGTCAGCGTGCTGCCCTACGACTGCGGCGCCTGGCTGCGGCTGCTCGGCGACGACCCGGTCCTGGTCGCCGGGGCACGCGCCGCCGCCTGGAACGCCGTACGCCGGCTGCTCACCGGCCACCCCGCGCCCGACCTCCGCAAGCCCTAAGCCCTCCACCCGACACCCGCCACCCGATACCCCGAGGGACCGTCCCATGATCGCGCTCGCTCCACCGATGCCGCCCGGCTACGACTCCGGAGACACCGCCTGGCTGCTCGCCTCCACCGCCATGGTCATCCTGATGACTCCCGGGCTGGCGTTCTTCTACGGCGGGATGGTCCGCACCAGGCACATCCTCGTCATGCTGAAGATGAGCTTCGCGGCCATGGCCTTCGGCACGGTGCTCTGGTACCTCGTGGGCTACTCCCTCGCCTTCGGTCCCGACGTCGGCGGGGCGGGGCTGATCGGCAACCTCGACCACGCGTTCCTGCGCGGGATCGGGATCACCACGCTCACCGGTGCCATCCCCTCGTACGTCTACAGCACCTTCCAGATGGGCTTCGCGATCATCACCGTCGCGCTGGTCAGCGGCTCCATCGCCGACCGCGCCACCCTGCGGGGGTGGCTGGCCTTCGTGGTGCTCTGGCTGCTGATCGTCTACATCCCGGTCGCGCACTGGGTCTTCGACCCCGACGGCTGGATCGTCAAGCACCTCGGCGCCCTCGACTTCGCCGGCGGACTCCCCGTCGAGCTCAACTCGGGGGTCGCCGGGCTGGCGGTGGCGCTGGCGCTGCGCGACCGCTCCGATCTCACCCGCCGCGAGGAGCGCCCCAACAACATCCCGCTCGTGACGATCGGCGTGGCCCTGCTCTGGTTCGGCTGGTTCGGTTTCAACTCCGGGTCGGCGCTGAACACCCAGGGCAATGCGGCAGCCGCCTTCCTGAACACCCAGCTCGGCGCCGGCGGTGCCATGATCACCTGGCCGCTGGTCGAGAAGTGGCGGACCGGCCGGGTGAGCACGATGGGGGTCCTCTCCTCGGCTGTGGCCGGCATGGTGGCGATCACCCCGGCCTGCGGCGAGATCGACCCGACGGGTGCCCTGGTCACCGGCCTGGTGGCGGGTGTGGTCTGCGCCTTCGCGGTCACCCTCAAGTACCGCTTCGACGTGGACGACACGCTCGACGTGGCGGGGGTGCACGGCGCGGGCGGGTTCGTCGGGCTGGTCATGGTCGGTCTCTTCGCCACCGCGCGGATCAGCGGCACCAAGGGGCTCTTCTACGGCGGGGGCTGGGCGCAGCTGGGCAAGCAGCTGGTCGCCGTGGCGGCCGTCGCCGCGTTCTCCTTCGTCCTCAGCTGGCTGATCGCCAAAGCGGTGCACTCCGTGGTCGGTTTCCGGGCCGGACAGGAGTACGAGGCCGTCCCCGGCGAGGCGGCCGAGCGCGCCTACGACTTCCAGACGGCGGAGCGCCTCGGGGCACTGGTCTCCGACAAGCCCATCACGGGCGACGACGAACTCGTGGAGCAGATCCGCCGGCTGCTCCGTTACCGCCAGGACGGCTGACCGGGGGGACCCGCCGGGGATGGGCGGAGCCCGGCCGGCCTTGTGATGCGGCCGGCCGGGCTCCGCCCTCCCGTTGTCCGGGCCCGGTCAGCGGCCGTGGCCGTGCCCGCTCCCGTTGTCGTGCAGCGAGTTGGTCTCCTGGATCTTCTTCCACGACCTGGGCTCCTGCGGCAGCGCCGCGGACGCCGGCCCGGCCACCGCCTTCGCCGGAGCCCCCGCCGACGGGACCGCCGGCTTGGAGGGCGTGAACAGCCAGGTGGTGAAGAGGTCCCCGAGCTTCTTCCCGGAGATCCGCTCCGCGTACGTCTGGAACTGCTGGACGGTGGCGTTGCCGTAGCGGCGCTCGGCCGGCCAGCCCTTGAGGATCTGGAAGAACTTCTCGTCGCCGACGGTGTTCCGCAGCGCCTGGACGGCCACCGCGCCCCGGTCGTAGACGGCGCTGGAGAACTGGTGGTCCGCGCCCGGGTCGCCCGGCTTGACGGTCCAGAACGCGTTGTCCGCCGGGTAGTAGGAGTACACGTAGTCGGCGAGCTCCTGTGCCGTGCCCTCGTTCTCGTGCTCCGACCAGAGCCACTGCGAGTACCGCGCGAAGCCCTCGTTGAGCCAGATGTCGCTCCACCGCTGGACGGAGACGCTGTCCCCGTACCACTGGTGGGCCAGCTCGTGGACGACGACCGAGGTGTTGGCACCGCGCGCGAACTGCGCGGGGCTGTAGAAGATCTGGGTCTGGGTCTCCAGCGCGTAGCCGGTGGGCACGTTGGGCACGTATCCGCCGACCGAGGTGAACGGGTACTCGCCGAAGTAGCCGCTCAGCCAGTCCACCAGTTCGCCGGTGCGCTCGACACTGGCCCGCGCCGCCCCGTCGTTCTCGCCGAGGTCCTTGCTGTACGCGGTGATGACGGGCAGTCCGCTCGGTGTGGTGTCGGTCCTGACATCGAACCGGCCGATCGCCAGGGTGGCCAGATAGGTGGCCTGCGGCTTGGTCTGGCGCCAGTTGTACCGGGTCCAGCCGGCCCGCGAACTCTGCCCGGTGGAGAGGCCGTTGCTGATCACCTGGGTACCGTCCGGCACCAGGACCGACACATCGAAGGTGGCCTTGTCGGTCGGGTGGTCGTTGCTCGGGAACCACCACCAGGCGGCCACCGGCTCGTTCGCCGCGACGCCCCCGTCCGGCGTCCGCAGCCAGGCCGAGTACCCGTCCCGCTCCACCTCCCCCGGCACCCCGGAGTACCGGACGACCACCGTCACCGGGCTCCCCTTGGCGATCGGCCGGTCCGGGGTGACCTCCAGCTCCGCCTCACCGGTGCTGGCGAACCTGGCCGCCCGCCCGTTCACCAGCACCTGCTGGACGTCGAGCACGAAGTCCAGGTTGAACCGGGAGAGGTCCTGCGTGGCCGTGGCCAGAATCGTGGTGGTGCCCTCCAGCAGGTCGGTGGCGGGCTGGTATTTCAGCCGGATGTCGTAGTGCGAGACGTCATATCCGCCGTTGCCGTACGTCGGGTAGTACGGATCCCCGACCCCCGCCGCCCCCGGCGAGGGCGTCGCGGCCGACGCGGGAACGGCCAGGAGCAGAGCGAGAGCGCTGGCAGCAGAGACGATCAGCCTCTTGCGCACGATGGTCCTCCAGGGCTACTGGGACAGTGGGTTGGATCGAACCCTGTCCCAGCGGACCCCCGCTCACGCCTAAGTTATGAGATTTTCATAAGAAGAAACGAGCCGAAACGCTCCCCAGCCGGCCGGCACCCCGTCGCGCCGCCCGGGCCCCGTACCCGGCTCACCCGCCCAGTGTCACCGGTGCCCGGACCAGGGAGCCGTACTCCGTCCACGAGCCGTCGTAGTTCTTGACGTGCGGGTAGCCCAGCAGCTCGGTCAGCGCGAACCAGGTGTGCGCCGACCGCTCGCCGATCCGGCAGTACGCGATCACCTCGCGCTCCTCCTCCACGCCCTTCCCGCCGTACAGGGCGCGCAGTTCGTCCGCCGAGCGGAAGGTGCCGTCGTCGTTGGCCGCCTGCGACCACGGGATGTTCACCGCGCCGGGGATGTGTCCGGGCACCTGCGCCTGCTCCTGCGGCAGGTGCGCCGGCGCCAGCAGCTCGCCCCGGTACTCGGCGGGCGAGCGGACGTCCACCAGCACGACGTCCGAACCGGGCTTGGCGAACACCTCCGCCTTGGTCAGCACCTCGTCGCGCAGCGCCCGCAGCTCGGGGCGCTCCGGGCCGGCCAGCCGGTAGCCGGTGTGCTGGTAGTCCATGACCTCCTGGGTGCGCTCGCGCCCCTCCAGCTCCCACTTCTTGCGCCCGCCGTCCAGCAGCCGCACCGGTCCGAAGCCGCGCAGGCGCAGCAGCCAGTAGGCGTACGCGGCGAACCAGTTGTTGTTGCCGCCGTACAGCACCACGGTGGTGTCGTCCTCCACGCCGGCCGCGCGCAGCAGCGCCTGCACGGCCTCGCGGTCGGCGTAGTCGCGGCCGACCCGGCTGTGCAGGTCGGTGGTCCAGTTCCAGCCGACCGCACCGGGGATGTGGTCCCGGTCGTACGCGGTGGTGTCCTCGTCCACCTCGACGACGCGGATCGTCCCGTCGTCCAGGTGGTGCGCCAGCCACTCGGTGCCGACCAGCGCCTCGGGGTGTGCGTAGCCGTTGCCGGTCATCGCCGCCCTCCTTCACTCTGCGCCCACGGCACGGCCGGGCGCCGGCGTGCTCCGCCACGCGACCGGGCCGGACACTTCGAACCTACGTCCGACCGTCCGCCCCGGCCACCCGCCCCGAAACGCCCTGAACGCCGCCGCACCGCCCACGTCTACCGCGCGGTCACCGGCCAGGGCACCTCCGAGCGCTTCTCGTACCCGAAACCGGCCGCCTCCCAGCGCGCGCCCTCCTCGGCGAGCCGCTGCCGGAACCGCTCCCAGTCGTGGGCGGTCTTCGGGGACCAGCCCAGCTCGGCGATGGCGGGCAGCCGCGGCAGCAGCATCAGGTCCAGCTCGGCGGGGCTGCTCAGGGTCTCCGTCCACAGCGGGGCCTCGACGCCCACGACGGAACCGGCCGGCAGGGCGGCGTTCAGGGTGTCCGGATCCCAGGAGTAGGCGGACCAGACGTCGACCGTCCCGGCCCAGCGCAGCCCCAGCGGGTACGAGCTGTCGTACTTCATGTCCAGATAGGTCCGGCCCGCCGGGGACATGATCACCTTGGCGCCGCGGCCGGCCGCCTCCCTGACCTCCTGCTCGTGGCCGCCGTTGGCGTCCCAGTACTGCAGCAGCCCGACCCCGCCGGGACCGGCGGCCGCCGCGGTCTGGTTCCAGCCGACCGGGATCTTCCCGGCCGCGACCACCTGGGCGCTCACCCGGCGGACGAACTCCTGGTAGTCGGCGGGCGCCAGCTTCTTCACCTCGTCGCCACCGATGTGCAGATACGGGCCGGGGGTGAGCCGGGCGAGCTCGGCGACCACGTCGCCGGTGAAGGCGAAGACCGCGTCCCCGGTGGGGCAGACCGTGCTGAAGCCGACCTCGATCCCGGTGTACGGCCAGGGCCGCGCGCTGCGGGTGCAGTCCAGCTCGGGGTAGGAGGCGAGCACCGCGTTGCTGTGCCCGGGCAGGTCGATCTCGGGGACGACGGTGAGGAAGCGCTCCTGCGCGTAGCGGACGATCTCCTGGTAGTCGGCCGCGGTGTAGAAGCCGCCGGGCGTGCCGCCGACCTCGCTGCTCGCCCCGATCTCGGTGAGGGCGGGCCGGGCGGGGACGGCGATCCGCCAGCCCTGGTCGTCGGTCAGGTGCAGATGCAGGTGGTTGACCTTGTACAGGGCCAGCCGGTCGATGTACCCCTTGACCTCGTCCGGGGTGAAGAAGTGCCGCGCCACGTCGAGCATGGCGCCCCGGTAGGCGTAGCGCGGGTGGTCGTCGATGTCGACGGAGGCGACCGTCCAGTCCGTCCCGTCGGTCACCCGTGACCGGCTCTCGACCTGCGGGGGCAGCAGTTGGCGGAGCGTCTGGGTACCCCGGTAGAGCCCGGCCGGGGTGCGGGCGGCGATCCGGACGGCCGCGGAGTCGGCCGTCAGCCGGTAGCCCTCGTCGCCGGTCTCCTCCGGCATCGCGGGGTCGAGTTCGAGCCGGATGCCCTCGGCCGCCCCCGCCGGAGCGGCGCCCGCCCCGGCCTCCACCGTCAGCGGGAAGCCGGTCGGCCGGCGCAGCGCCTCGGCCAGTTGCTCGGCGACGGCCCGCACCCGTACGGCCTGCTCCTCGGCGCCGCCGGAACCGCCGGTGGCCCCCACCCGGACGACGGTCCGCTCGGAGATCCTGAAGGCCGGGCCCGAACCGGCCGCGACGGACAGCGGCGCGGGGATGATCCGGTCACCGGTACGCGGGCCGCGCGCCGCGGCGCCCCCGTCCGCGTCACCGTCACGGCCGGCACCGCCGATGGCGCGGTGCACGCCGAAACCGGCGGCCGCCAGCGCCAGGACGGCGGCGATGACCAGCAGTCTGCGGGTCCGGGCGGCGAGCCCGGATGTTCGAATCGGCAAGGCCGCTCCCGGTGTCGTCGTGCACGCGACCTGCCCGCGTTCACGGGCGGTTCACCGGAATGGTCTCAACCAATCGCCGCATTGTCGTGAGCTTCGTACGAATTGACGACCCGACGGATCCGGCGATCGCCGGCGCCGCTTACGAGAACCTGACCGAGCGGACCAGCAGCCGGCTCCCCGCCTGCCCGCCCGGCCGCAGAACGTACGATTCGCCACCCCGGCAGTCGAAGCCGGCGTAGACGGTCGCCGCCGCGTTGGTGCGGTTGCTGGGCGTGTACGCCGCCTCCTCCTCGGTGGCCTCCGGCACCTTGACGCACTCGCCGCTGCGCGGGTCGAACAGCGCGCCGAGCTGCTCGCCCAGGGCGTTCCGGTACTTGTAGCGGAACTCGCCGCCCGCGGCGTCGGCGGAGACGGGGACGGCGAGAACGAGGGCGAGCGCGCTGGCGGCGGCGAGCACGGCGTTGCGGAGACGCATGTGGGGTGGCCCTTTCAGGGCGGTACTCGGCGGTACCTGGGGAATTGATGCGTTATCACCCTAGGGGCCCAAAAACTGCGGAAACGATCCTGCCTATCCACTCTTTCGGGTGGTTTAAGCCCAAAAGCCGCTACTGGGCGTCTCCGTACTCGCACCCCATTCCGACGAGAAACCGCACCTCAGCCCGCCGGTGCGGTGAAGGAGTACCCGGAGTCGATCAGCGCCGGCAGATACGCCTTCAGCGCCGCCACCGTCTGCGAACGGTCCCCGCCACCGTCGTGGTTGAGCACGATCGCGCCCGGCCGGACACCCTTCAGCACCCGGCTGGTGATCACGTCCGCTCCCGGCTCGGCCCAGTCCGTCGGGTCCACGGTCCAGGCCATCGACCGCATCCCCAGTTCCGCACTGACCTTGAGCGTGACCGGCGCCCAGTCCCCGCCGGGGGCGCGGAACCAGGTCGGCGCCTTGCCGGTGATCCGGTGGATCAGGTCGGAGGTGCGCCCCAACTCGTCGCGCACCTTCTCCTCCGACAGGTGCCGCAGGTCGGGGTGGGTCCAGGTGTGGTTGCCGATGTGGTGACCCCGGGCGACGGTCTCCTGTACCAGTCCGGGGTTTTCCGCCGCGTTCTCGCCGATCAGGAAGAACGTGGCCCTGATCCCGTACTGCTGCAGCAGCGCCAGCACGGCCGGCGTGTGGCGCGGGTGCGGGCCGTCGTCGATGGTGAGGGCGACCACCCTCCGCTCCGGGCCGAGTTCGAACACCGGCCGCTGTTCCGCCGCCGTGAGCACCTGCCCGGCGGCCGGGGCGAGGGCGGGTGGGACGAGTCCGGGCGGGGCGAGCTCGGGCGGGGCGAGGGCGGCCGAACCCCCGTCGGGTGGAGCACCGGTGGGCGGCGGGGACGCGCCCGGCGCCCCGCCCACCCCGGCCACCCGCGCGGGAGGAGCGGCCGCCCCGGCGGCCCCGGTACTCGGCGCGGCGGCCCCGTCGCCGTCCAGCGGGCCACGGCAGCCGGCGACCTCGACCAGCGACATTCCCGCCGCGGCCAGTAACAATCTGCGCGAAATAGTATGACGATCAGACAACATGCTGAATGCTTCCCCCGCGAACCGCCCCACCTCCCACGGGCAACCCCGACGGCCCTCAGCACCACCCCGACGGCCCAAGCGCGTACCGATCCGCAGACCGCGTGACCCCGGGCACATCGGGACCGCTACGCTGACCTCTCCCAGTGTGATGATCTGTCTTCAGAGGACGTGGCCATGACGACAAGTCAGGACTTCTCCGACCAGCGCGACAATGACCCCGCCGAGCTGAGCCAGTGGGAACGTTTCGGCGTCGACACCAACGCCCCGCACTCCGCACGCGTCTACGACTACTGGCTGGGCGGCAAGACCAACTTCCCGCCGGACCGCGCCATGGGCCAGGCCATCGAGCAGGCGGTTCCGAGCGTCAAGGCGATGGCCAAGGAGAACCGGGCCTTTCAGGGCCGCGCCGTCCGCTACCTGGCCCGGGAGCAGGGCATCCGCCAGTTCCTCGACCTCGGGACGGGCATCCCCACCTCGCCCAACACGCACGAGATCGCCGAGTCGGTCAGCCCCGGCACCCGTGTGGTCTACGTCGACAACGACCCGATCGTGCTGGCCCACGCCCGGGCGCTGATGGTCAGCACCCCGGCCAGCCGCACCACGTACATCCACGCCGACCTGGGCAAGCCCACCGAGCTGTTCGCCGACTCGGCGCTGACCGCGACGCTGGACCTCGACCAGCCGGTCGGGCTGCTGATGATCGCCGTCCTGATGCTGGTCGCCGACGAGGACGACCCGTGGGGCAAGGTCGCCGAGCTGCGCGACGCCCTGCCGTCCGGCAGTTGCCTCGCGCTCACCCACCCCACCCAGGACTTCGACCCGGAGAGCGTGGCCAAGGTCGCCGCCGCGGCCCGCCAGGGCGGCATGACCCTCGTCCCGCGCACCCGCGACGAGGTCGCCCGGTTCTTCGACGGCTGGGAGCTGATCGAGCCCGGCGTCGCCCCCGTCATGGCCTGGCGCCCGGACGGCGAGCCGCCGGCCGACCCGACCGCCGCCTACTACTGGGGCGGGGTCGCCCGGAAGAGGTAGGGCGCGTCGGGCCCGGCCCAGGCACCCCGCCTGCGCCGGGCCCACCCCGGCCCGCCGCCCGCCCGGCCCGCTACTTCAGCAGCCGCGACAGCCGCCGGTCCGCGAGCGGTCTGCCGCCGGTCTGGCAGGTCGGGCAGTACTGCAGTGCGGAGTCGGCGAACGACACCTCGCGCACGGTGTCCCCGCAGACCGGGCAGGGCTGCCCGGCCCGGCCGTGCACCCGCAGGCCGAGTTTCTTCTCCGCCTTCAGCTCCCCCGCCGCCAGCCCGCGCGACCGCTCCACCGCCTCGCGCAGGGTCGACCCGAGCGCCTCGTACAGCCGGGCCGTCTCCTCCGGCGTCAGGCTCGACGCCAGTTTGTACGGCGACATCCGTGCCGCGTGCAACACCTCGTCCGAGTAGGCGTTGCCCACGCCCGCCAGCACGCTCTGGTCGCGCAGGACGCCCTTGAGCCGGCGCCGCTCGCCGCTCAGCAGGGCTGTGAAGGCCTCCAGGGTGAAGGCCAGGTCCAGCGGGTCCGGGCCGAGCCGGGCGACACCGGGCACCTCGGCCGGGTCCTGCACCACGTACACCGCCAGGCCCTTCCTGGTGCCCGCCTCGGTGAGGTCGAAGCCGTCGCCGGCCGGTCCGGCCAGGCGGACCCGCAGGGCGAGCGGGTTCTTCGGGCCGGGGCGCGGGGGCTCGGCGGGCAGGCTGTCCTTCCAGCGCAGCCAGCCGGCCCGGGCGAGGTGGACCACCAGGTGCAGGCCGCCCGCCTCGATGTCCAGGAACTTGCCGTGCCGGGTCACCGGGCCGACCGTCCGCCCCTCCAGCGCCGTCACCGGCGGGTCGTAGGTCTTGAGGACGCTGATCGCCACCGGCTGCACCCGGGCGACGACGCGCCCGGTCAGTCGCTCGGACAGAAAGGCGCTGAGGGCCTCGACCTCGGGCAGCTCCGGCATGGGCCCAGTCTCGCGCGGCCGCGCCCGCATTGCCCGCCGGCGGCCGACGGGCGCAGGCTGGAGGTGCCCGGAGGGCCGGGCAGAAGGAGGTCCGCCCCGCATGAGCACGCTCGAGGAAGAGATCGACATCGACGCCCCGGTACTGGCCGCCTGGGAGCAGCTGCACCGGGTCCACGACTATCCGAGGTTCGTCGCCGGGGTGCGCAGCGCCTCCCCGCACGGCCGGAACCTGGCCCATCTCGGGGTGGAGATCGACGGCGCCGAACAGGACGTGGAGACCGAGATCACCGACCGGGGCCGGGGCCGGGTGATGTCCTGGCGGACGCTGGCCGGCCTGCCGTTGCGGGGCGCCTTCGCACTGCTCCCGCTCGACCCGGGCCACACCCGGCTGCAGATCCGCGTCGAGTACGACCCGGAGGCGGTGCACGAGGCGTTCGGCGGTCCGCACGGCTTCGCCCAGGCCGGGGCGATCGAACGGGCGGTGCGGACCGACCTGAAGCTGTTCCGCGATCTGGTCGAAGCCCGGGTAGGGGCCGCATAAGCCCAGCTCAGAACGGGCGGTGAGGATCTTCACAGCGGACCTTCGGCCCGGTGGTCCACGTTTCAACCTGTGGCAGACTCGGATGCCATGGACATCAGCCCGGTCTCCAGGACGCTCCGCGCGGCGGTCTTCGCCGCGCTGGTCGTGCTGCTCGCCGGGCTCGGTCAGGTGCTGGTCACCGGCCGTCCGCTGCCGTTGGGCACGCTGGCACCGGCCGGCGTCGCCGTCTTCGCGGTGGCGTTCGCCCTGGCCGGCTCCGAGCGCCGCTACCCGGCGATCGCGGCGGTCTTCCTGCCGCTGCAACTGGGCCTGAGCGCCCTGTTCGGCCTCGCCCAGACCACCTGTCCCTCGCTGCCGCCCGGCACCGCGCGCGGCTTCGAGCCGCTGCTCTGCGGCGGCGGCTCGCTCGGCGGCTTCCTGCTGGGCCACGGCGTCCCGGAGTCGGCCGGGGTGCCGCTGCTCCTTCTGCTGCACACCGCGATCGCGCTGACCGGCGCCTTCTGGCTGCGCCGTGCCGACGCCGCGCTGACCGGGCTGGCGCAGGCCGCCCGGACGCTGGGCGACTTCCTGCGGCACTTCCTCCCGGCGGCCGCCCACTGGCGGCTGCTGCTCGCCGCGCCCGTCCCGGCCCGGCCGGTGGCCCGGGTGCCGTTCCCGCGTGCCAGCCGGGTCCGTGTCCCGGTCGAGGACGTGGTGGCCCGCCCGGCCGTCCGGCGTGGTCCGCCGGCGCTCGCCCCGGCCTGCTGAGCACCTCCCTTCCGCGGTCCTCCGCCGGTCTCTCGCCGCGCCCTCGCGCGCCCGCATCCCTCCCGACCGAGAGCACAGGACGACACCCCGCCATGAGCAACACCCCGAAGAAGCCGCAGAACGCCCGCCCGCAGAACGCCGGGGGCGCCAAGGCCGCCGCCCGCCGAGCCGCCACCGAGCGGATGCGCGAGGAGCGCCTGCGCGCCGAGCGGTCCGCGAAGATCCGCCGCCGGACGATCGTCGGCGCCGCCTCCGCCGCGGTGCTCGCCCTGGCCGCGGGCGTGGCCTTCGCCGTCGGCGGCTCCTCCGGCCCCGGCGACGCGGCGGCGAACGGCCCGCTGGTCACCCCCGCCAACGCGAGCGGCGCCGACGGTACCGTGATCACCTACGGCAAGGCCGACGCCCCGCACACCCTGGAGATCTACGAGGACTTCCGCTGCCCGTACTGCGAGCAGTTGGAGACCACCAACGGCAAGACCATCCAGCAGCTCGCCGACGACGGTACGTACAAGATCGAGTACCACCTGGCGACGTTCCTGGACAAGGGCCTGGGCGGCAAGGGCTCGCGCACCGCGCTGGCCGCCGCCGGCGCCGCGCTGAACGAGGGCGTGGACAAGTTCAAGCAGTTCCACGACGTGCTCTACGCCAACCAGCCGGACGAGCGCCAGGACGCCTTCGCCGACGTCAACCACCTGCTCGACCTGGCCGGCCAGGTGCCGGGGCTGAAGACGGACGCCTTCGTGAAGGCCGTCCAGGACGGCACCTACGCGCCGTGGGCCAACGAGGTGAACAAGTCGTTCGACAAGAGCGGCGTCACCGGCACCCCGACGGTCAAGCTGGACGGCAGGAAGCTGGAGGTCTTCGGAGGCAACGGGCCGGTCGGCCCCGAGCAGTTCACCGCCATGGTCAAGCAGGTGACCGGATGACGGCCGCCACCCCCGCCACCGCCCCCCGGACGTACGGCGCGGGCCGGCCCTTCGCGTTGCTGCTGCTGATCGGCGGGGCGATCGGGCTGTTCGCCTCCGCCGTCCTCACCCTGGACAAGATCCGGCTCCTCGAGGACCCGTCGTACGTCCCCAACTGCAACATCAACCCGATCATCAGCTGCGGCTCGGTCATGCGCAGCGACCAGGCCGAGGCCTTCGGCTTCCCCAACTCGCTGCTCGGCCTGATCGGCTTCGCCGTCGTCATCGCGATCGGCGCCGGTCTGCTGGCCGGGGCGACGTACCGCCGCTGGTTCTGGCTCGGCCTCCAGGCCGGGACGGTCTTCGGCATCGGCTTCGTGACCTGGCTGATGTACCAGGCTCTGTACCGGATCGGCGCGCTCTGCCCGTACTGCACGGTGGTCTGGGCGGCGATGATCCCGCTGTTCTGGTACACCACCCTGCACAACCTGCGGTCCGGTGTCATCCCGGCCCCGCGCGCGCTGCGCCCGGTGGTCCGGGAGGCCGCCCGCTACCACTGGGTGGTGCCGGCGCTCTGGTACGCGGTGATCGCGCTGCTGATCCTCAACCGGTTCTGGTACTACTGGAGCACTCTGCTCTGAGTCCCCCGGCCGCGTCCTCCCGCCCGCCCCGGACCACCGCGGGGCCTGGACGGACGGGAGGACCCCGGTCTCCTGACGGGCGTCAGGCCACGGTGCGCCCGAACTCGTACGCGGCGACCTCGGCGAGCAGGAGGGCGCGGCGCTCGTCGTCCAGGAAGGACGCGCGGAAGGAGTTCGCGGCCAGCAGGCGCAGCGTCTCGGGGTCGAGGTCGAGCGCGGCCTCGACGGCGCGGAAGTTGTCGTCGACGTAGCCGCCGAAGTACGCCGGGTCGTCGGAGTTGACGGTGACCAGCAGGCCGGCCGCGAGCATGGTGCGCAGCGGGTGGTCGGCGAGGGTGTCGATGCAGCGCAGCCGGACGTTGGAGAGCGGGCAGAGGGTGAGCGGGATCTGCTCGCGGACGAGGCGGTCGACCAGGTCGGCGTCCTCCAGGCAGCGCAGACCGTGGTCGATGCGCTCGACGCCGAGGACGTCCAGGGCCTCGGTGATGTAGCCGGCCGGGCCCTCCTCGCCGGCGTGGGCGACGCGGCGCAGCCCGGCCTCGGCGGCACGGCGGTAGACCTCGCGGAACTTGGCCGGCGGGTTGCCGACCTCGGCCGAGTCCAGGCCGATGCCGGAGATCCGGTCGAAGTAGGGGCGGGCGGCCTCGAAGGTCTCCAGGGCCGACTCGGCGGACTGGTCGCGCAGGAAGCACATGATCAGCCGGGTGCTGATGCCGTACCGCTCCTCGGCGCGGGCGAGGGCGCGGGTGAGCCCCTGGACCACGGTGCCGAGCGGGACGCCGCGTGCCGTGTGCGCCTGCGGGTCGAAGAAGATCTCGGCGTGCCGGACACCCTGCTCGGCGGCCCTGGCCAGGTAGGCGTCGGCGAGGTCGGCGAAGTCGTCCTCGGTCCGCAGGACGGCCATCAGCGCGTAGTACAGGTCGAGGAAGGACTGCAGGTCGCTGAAGGAGTACGCGCGGCGCAGCTCCTCGGTGTCCGCGTACGGGAGGGTGATGCCGTTGCGGGCGGCGAGGGCGAAGGCGAGCTCGGGCTCCAGGGTGCCTTCGATGTGCAGGTGGAGTTCGGCCTTGGGGAGGGGCATGCGTGATTCGTTTCGGTCGACGGGGAGGGGATCGAAGGAGGGCGCGGCGGGACGCACAGAGGGACAAACAGGCGTAAAGAACCATCCTATGATCCGATCGAGTTATCCCGGGCGCCGGGCGGGGAACGAGTAACGCCAGAGGGGGTTGGTCCTGCGCGGCTCCGCCGAGGAGGTAAACGGACATGCGGCACCCCGACGCTCCGCACCCCAGACCCGCGGGCATCTCCGCGCACGCCCTGGGGAACGACACGCTGCTGCACGAGCTGGAGCAGCTGCACCGCACCCGCCACGAGACCTTCCTGTACGGCTCGGAGGAGGCGCTGAACCGGCACACCCTGCGAACCGGTGAGCTGGAGGCGGAGTTCCTGCGCCGGTTCCCCAACCGGCAGGTCACCGCGGCCCGGACCAGGGCCGGGGCCCGGGCCCGGGAGGCGGCGGCCCGGGTGGAGTCGCTGCCGGAGTAGGGGCGGGCGGCGCCGGACCGGCCGCCGCCCGGCGGGACACGCCGGGCGGCGGTGGCGGGCCCGGGGTGGGACGTCGGCGAGGGTGGAGGATCAGACCCCACGGACCGCGACCCTCTGGGAGCCCCCGATGCCCATCGCCAGCGTCAACCCCGCGACCGGCAAGACCCTGGAGACCTTCGAACCGCTCGACGCCGCCGGTGTCGAGCAGCGGCTGGCCCGCGCCGAGGCCGCCTTCGGCGCCCACCGCCTCACCTCCTTCGCCCACCGCGCCGAACTGCTGCGCCGCGCCGCCGACCTGCTGGACGAGGACCAGGAGGCCGTCTCCCGCACGATGACCGAGGAGATGGGCAAACCGCTGACGGCCGCCCGCGCCGAGACCGCCAAGTGCGCCAAGGCGATGCGCTGGTACGCCGAGCACGCCGAGGAACTGCTCGCCGACGAGCACCCGGACCAGGCCGACGTCGCCGACTCCGGCGCCGCCCGCGCCTACGTCCGCTACCGTCCGCTCGGCGTGGTGCTGGCCGTGATGCCCTGGAACTTCCCCCTCTGGCAGGTCGTCCGGTTCGCCGCGCCCGCGCTGATGGCGGGCAATGTCGGCCTGCTCAAGCACGCGTCCAACGTGCCCCGCACCGCGCTGGCCCTGGAGGAGCTGTTCCGCCGGGCCGGCTTCCCCGAGGGCTGCTTCCAGACGCTGCTGATCGGCTCGGACGCCGTCGAAGACGTGATCCGCGACCGCCGGGTGGCCGCGGTCACGCTCACCGGCAGCGAGCCGGCCGGGCGGGCGGTCGCCGCGACGGCCGCGGACGAGGTGAAGAAGGCCGTGCTGGAGCTGGGCGGCAGCGACCCGTTCGTGGTGCTGCCGAGCGCCGACCTGGACGCCGCCGTGCGCACCGCCGTCCGCGCCCGGGCGCAGAACAACGGGCAGTCCTGCATCGCCGCCAAGCGCTTCATCGTGCACACGGACGTCTACGAGCGGTTCACCGCCGCGTTCACCGAGGCGATGCGGGCGCTGACGGTCGGCGACCCGCTGGACGAGGCGACGGACGTCGGCCCGCTGGCCAGCCGCCAGGGCCGCGCCGACCTGGAGGAACTGGTCGAGGACGCCCGCGCGCACGGCGCCCGGGTGGAGTGCGGCGGCCGTCGCCCCGAGGGGTGGGACGGCGGCTGGTTCTACGAGCCGACCGTCCTGACCGGCATCACCCCGGCGATGCGCGTCCACCAGGAGGAGACCTTCGGGCCGGTCGCCACCGTCTACCGGGCGGCGGACCTGGACGAGGCGGTGGCCCTGGCCAACGACACGCCGTTCGGGCTCAGCTCCAACGTCTGGACCGACGACCCGGCCGAGCAGGAGCGCTTCGTCCGGGACATCCAGGCGGGTGGGGTGTTCTTCAACGGCATGACGGCCTCGCACCCGGCGCTGCCGTTCGGCGGCGTCAAGCGCTCGGGGTTCGGGCGGGAGCTGTCCGGGCACGGGATCCGGGAGTTCTGCAACGTCACCACGGTGTGGCTCGCCTGAACCCCGGCACACCCGCCGACCGGCGTCCGACCCGCCCCTCCGGTCGGCGTCCCCGGCCGGGTCAGCCCGCCATGCGGTGCCTGCCCCGGCCGGGCGTCAGCCAGCGCGCGACCACGCCGCCCAGCGCGATCAGGGTCAGGCCCCACACGATGCTGAAGATCACCAGCATCGGGAGCCAGCTCACCTGCGCTCCGATCGCGCCGAGCCCGAGCGAGAGCGCGACCATGAACACGACCGCCGTCGGGCTGAGGCCGAGCAGGGCGTGCCAGGCCCGGTGCGCCCGGCTCGGATGCTGCGGGGCTTCGGGGCCGGTGTCGAGTTCCTTGTAGGTCAACAGGTCCATCTGGATCGCCTCCGGACGTCGGGGGGACTGCCGGTGAGCAGCTCACGAGGCCTTGCGGGGAGCTGCGGACTTCCTGGTGGTGGTCTTCTTCGCGGTTGTGCTCTTCACTGACGCGCTCTTCGCGGTCGCGCTCTTCACGGACGCCTCCTTCGCGGTCCGGGTCCCGGCGGCGGGCTTCTTCGCGGGGGCGCGCTTGCGTGGCACCGCCGCCTCCGACTCCGGCTCCCCGGCTGCCGCCTCCGCGTCGGGCGGCGCCTCGGCTGCCCGCCCCCGGTGCCCGCCCCTGGCCTGCCGGAGGCTGCTGCGCAGCGCCTCCATCAGGTCGATGACGTTGTCCGGCGCCTCGCCCGGCTCCTCCTCGTGCGGCACCTCCACCCCCTGGATCCGGGCCTCGACGACCTGCTGGAGCGCCTGCTGGTAGTCGTCGTGGAGCTGGGAGAGGTCGAAGCCCTCGGAGAGGGTGTCCATCAGCGAGCGCGCCATCCTGAGCTCCTGCGGCCGGACGGCGATGTCCTCCTCGGGGGCGATGCCCGCCGCCGAGCGGACCTCGTCGGGCCAGATGCAGGTCTGGAGCACCAGTGTCCCGTCGTGCACCCGCAGGACGGCCGGCGACTCCCTGGTCCGCAGCGCGATCTTGGTGACCGCGATCCGACCGGACTCGGTGAGCGCGTCGCGCAGCAGGGCGTACGGCTTGGCGGCGGCCTGGTCGGCGACGCCGACGTAGTACGCCTTGGAGAACATCAGCGGGTCGATCTCGGCGGCGTCGACGAAGGCCAGCACGTCGATGATCTTCTTGCTGGGCAGCGGCAGGTCGGCGAGGTCCTCGTCGGTGAGCGTGACGGTCCGCCCGTCGGGCGACTCGTAGCCCTTGGCGATCTCCGCGTACGGGACCTCCTTCTCCTCCCGCTCGCAGTACCGCTTCATCCGCACCCGGCCCCCGTCCCTGGCGTGCACCTGGTGCAGCGGGACGTCGTGCTCCTGGGTGGCGGAGTACAGGTGAACGGGGATGCTGACCAGCCCGAAGCTGATCGTCCCCTTCCAGGTGGTCTGCATGGGGTCGCCCCTTCCCGGAGGTTCCCGCTCATCGGAGCATCCCGCTCCGGAGATTCCCACTCTGCCCGCCTTTACCCCGATCGGCCACAGGATCGCCGCCGGGCCCGTCCGGGCGGAGAATGGGCGGCGGCGCGAGGAGGTGGACGCGGTGCGCGGCGTGGAGCGGCCCGGCTGCCCGCCCCCGCCACCGGAGCGGACGGTCTACCGCGTGACGTACACGGTGGCCGGCCGGGCCGGGGTGCGGCGGGCGGACGTCACCGTGCTGCCCGGGTACTCGCAGGAGCGCGACATCCCGCGGATCCTGGCCGCCCGTCTCACCGGGCGGCCGGCGGACGCCCGACGGATCACCCTGCTGGACGTGACCGAGCGGTAGCCCCCGGCGCCGGGGCGGGCCGCCACCCGGACCGGGGAGAGCACCGTGCCGTGTCTTCGGCCGATTCGGACATTCCTCCGCCCAGGGCTTGTCCGACGATTCCCGCCGCGCGCTGATGCGACGCGATTCGTCGGACAAGCCCTAGCATCGGGATTCGATCATTTCGCGCCCCCGCCCGGGTGACGGACCGTCAAATCCCTTTCCCCGGAGAGTCCATGCCGTCGCCCCGACACCAATCCCCCGCACCGCCCGCACCGCCCGCACCTCCGGGCCGGCCAGGCGCCCCGCGGCCCATCGGCGAGCGGTGCGCCCGGCACCTCGCCGCCGGGCGGGGGCACCGGGGATCAGACCTGCAACGAGGCCAGCGTGACGATGGTGATGTCGGACGGCGCGCCGACCCGGACCGGTGGGCCCC
This sequence comes from Kitasatospora sp. NPDC088351, assembly GCF_040685575.1. Taxonomy (NCBI): domain Bacteria; kingdom Bacillati; phylum Actinomycetota; class Actinomycetes; order Kitasatosporales; family Streptomycetaceae; genus Kitasatospora; species Kitasatospora sp. NPDC088351. Next base: position 48,460 of record NZ_JBFBIL010000004.1, read on the forward strand.
AGGCGCCCGCGCCACGGGTCACGTAGAGCTGGGTGTCGCCGTAGCGTTCCAGGCCGGCCACGGTCGGGTTGGCGAGTTCGGCCAGGTAGTTGCCGGGCCAGAGCTGGCCGCCGTGGGTGTGGCCGGAGAGCTGGAGGTCGACGCCGTGCCGGACGGCGTCGTGGATGGTCACCGGCTGGTGCGAGAGCAGGACGGAGGTACGGGCCCGGTCGCGGTCGCCGAGCGCCTTGCCGAAGTCCGGGCCGTCCCCCTGGTCCCGCCCGGCGATGTCGTTGACCCCGGCCAGGTCGAAGCCGGCCAGCTCGACCCGCGCGTTCTGCAGCGGGTGGACGCCCAGTTCGCGGATGAAGTCGACCCAGGGCCCGGCGCCGGAGAAGTACTCGTGGTTGCCGGTGACGAAGTAGGCGCCGTCGCGCGCCCTCAACCGGGCCAACGGTTCGGCTTCGCGGCCGAGTTCGGCCACCGAGCCGTCCACCAGATCCCCCACGACGGCGATCAGGTCCGGCTGCGCGCCGTTGATGGTGTCGACGATCCGCCGGGTGTGCGCGCGGCCCAGGATCGGACCGAGGTGGATGTCGCTGACGACGGCGATCCGGTAGCCGTGGGCCCGCGCGGGCAGCTTCGCGAGCGGCACGGTGACCTGCTTCAGCCGCGGCCCGCGCAGCACGCCGTACGTACCGTTGCCGACGACGGCCGCGGCCGCGCCCGCGGCGCCGATCGCGACCGTGCGGGCGACGAACAGCCGGCGCTCCGGCGAGGGGGCCATGACCGACGATTCATCAGTTTCCTTTTCTTCCAGGGCGGCTGGCTCCACAGTGCGCCGGCGCGGCAGCCGGAGCAGCAGCGGCCGGACGGCCTCGCCCACGGCGAGCGCCAGCAGCAGGTAGAGCAGCACCGCGAGCCAGAGGTAGCCGGGCCAGGCCAGCCACCGCTCGACGGCCAGCGGCAGCGCGCGCCCGCCGACCAGGGCGCCGACCGCGAGCAGGGGCAGCAGGACGGCGAGCACCGTACCGGCCCTGCGCCACCAGCCGCCCGGCGTGGAGACGTCGCGCACCAGGCGCCGCCAGAGATACCAGTGTGCCAGGGTCAGCAGGGCGAGGACGGCGAGGAGGCCGAGCACCAAGAAGGCGATCATCACGCCGCCAGTATGTACGGCCCGTTGACGAATCCCCGCGCCGGGCTCCAGCACCTCCCGAGCGCCTTTCGCTGCGTCAGATCTGAGCTTTTCCGGACCCCATTTCACCCACTCTGACCTGCCCCTTTATGTCCGGTGAGCGAACATTTACCAGAACGTTGTTCCGATATGCGGAAGGAGAAAGTAGGTTGCACCGCAATGCGCGGATCCGTCCCCCCACCCTCCGGCGCACGTGCCGAGGGGCAGGCCGCGCTGGAAAGGCACAGGCACCCTTGATGAGTGCGGAAACCACCACCCCCGCCGTCTCGCCCCCCGCCGGCGGCTCCACCCCACCCCCGGCCGACGGTCACCTGAAGGCGGGACTCAAGAACCGCCACCTGTCGATGATCGCGATCGGCGGTGTGATCGGCGCCGGCCTGTTCGTCGGCTCCGGCGCGGGCATCGCGACCACCGGCCCCGGCATCCTGCTCTCGTACACCCTCGCCGGCGTGCTGGTCGTCCTGGTGATGCGGATGCTCGGCGAGATGGCGGCGGCCGATCCGCAGAGCGGCTCGTTCTCGGCGTACGCGGACCGGGCGCTCGGCCGGTGGGCCGGGTTCAGCATCGGCTGGCTGTACTGGTTCTTCTGGGTCGTGGTGCTCGCCGTGGAGGCCACCGCCGGCGCGAAGATCCTCAACAACTGGATGCCGGGCGTGCCGCAGTGGGCGTTCGCACTGATCGTGATGGCGGTACTGACCGCGACCAACCTGTTCTCGGTCGCCTCCTACGGCGAGTTCGAGTTCTGGTTCGCCGGGATCAAGGTGGTGGCGATCGCCGCCTTCCTGGTGGTCGGCACGCTGGCCGCGTTCGGGCTGCTGCCCGGCACCCACGCGGTCGGGATGACGAACCTGACCGGCCACGGCGGCTTCCTGCCGCACGGCGTGGGGGCGGTGTTCACCGGCATGCTCACGGTCGTCTTCGCCTTCATGGGCAGCGAGATCGTCACCCTGGCGGCCGGCGAGTCGGAGGACCCGCAGAGGGCGGTCCGCAAGGCGACCAACAGCGTGATCTGGCGGATCGGGATCTTCTACCTCGGCTCGATCCTGCTGGTGGTGACCCTGCTGCCGTGGGACGCCGCCTCGGTCAAGGGCAGCCCGTACGTGGCCGTGCTGGAGCACATAGGGATCCCGGGCGCCGCCCAGGTGATGGACGTGATCGTGCTGACCGCCGTGCTGTCCTGCCTCAACTCCGGGATGTACACCGCCTCCCGGATGGCCTTCTCGCTCGGCCGGCGCGGGGACGCCCCCAGGGCGTTCGCCTCGGTGACCAAGCGCGGGGTGCCGCGGGTCGCGATCCTCTCCTCGGTGGTCTTCGGCTTCGTCGCCGTCTTCTTCAACTACACCTCCCCCAACACCGTCTTCGCCTTCCTGCTGAACTCCTCCGGTGCGGTGGCGCTCTTCGTCTGGCTGGTGATCTGCTTCTCGCAGCTGCGGATGCGGCGGATCATCGAGCGCGAGACCCCCGAGCGCCTGACCGTGCGGATGTGGCTGTACCCGTACCTGACCTGGACCGCCATCGGCATGATCGGGTTCGTGGTGGCGTACATGTTCACGGACGCCGACGGGCGGAAACAGATGTACTTGTCGCTGGTCGCCGCAGCGATCGTGCTGGTGGCGTCGGCCGTGGTGGGCCGCCGGCGGCGGACGGCGGTGGCGGCGGCTGCCTGAGCCACCGCACCGCCCAGGGAACGCCGGGCCCGGAAGCCGATGCGGAGGCTTCCGGGCCCGGCGGCGTTCCGGTACCCGCTCGTGACGGAACGGACATGACCCGCAGACCGGGAGCCCCTACGCTTTCGTGCTGTGCGAGATCTTGCGGCGGGGATGGGATACCTGGTCAAGGGCCAGAGGTGGGTGGGGCGGCACGGCCGCTGGTGGGCGTTCGGGATGCTGCCCGCGCTGCTCACCCTGGCCGGGTACGCGGTGGCGCTGGTGTTCCTCGGGGGCTGGTCGGACGACCTCGCCGAGTGGGCCACCCCGTTCGCGGACGGCTGGGGCTCGCCGTGGCAGGGCCTGCTGCGCACCGCGCTCGCCGCGGTCGTCTTCGGCGGCGGGCTGCTGATCTCGCTGATCACCTTCACCGCGGTCACCCTGCTGGTCGGGCAGCCGTTCTACGAGTCGCTCTGCGCGAAGGTCGACGAGAGCGAGGGCGGCGCACCCACCCCGCCTGACGTCCCGCTCTGGCGCGAGCTGTGGACCGCGGCGCGGGACAGCCTGTTCGTGCTGGTCCGGGTGGCCGGGTTCGGCATCCCGCTGTTCGTCTGCGGGTTCATCCCGGTGGTGGGGCAGACGGTGGTACCGGCGGCCGGGTTCCTGGTGTCCGGCTTCTTCCTCGCGGTCGAGCTGACGGCGGTGGGCCTCCAGCGGCGCGGGGTGCCGCAGCGCGAACGGATCCGGCTGCTGCGCGCCCGGCTCGGGCTCTCGCTCGGCTTCGGGGTGCCGCTGATCCTGGCGTTCCTGATCCCGCTGGTGACGGTCCTCGCCATGCCCGGCGCGGTGGCCGGTGCCACGCTGCTGGCCCGCGACCTGGTGCCGGTCGAGGAGGGCGCCGAGGATGCGGAGGCGGGCACGGAGGCGGGCGCCGACGGACCGGAGGCCGTCGGCGGGGAGGCCGTGCCGGATGTGCCCCCCTACGACCGGTCCGGGCCGCCCGTCCCGGGCAACCCGTACGCGAGCGCTCCTCCGCGGGCGGTCGCCGGGCCCGACCCGCACCCGACCCCCTGAACCGGTGACCCGCCGGTCACCCTGCGCCACTCCCCGCCGCCCGGGCCGCCCCGGCGTGTGAGGCCGCCCACACGGGTTTTGCCACCTACTGCCGCCGATAGTGGTCACCCCCGGGCCGGACCGGCTCCGGCGGACGGACGCGCGCCGCCCACCCGGGGCTCCGGGGCGCGGGCACTCCCCGCCGCCCCGGAAGAACCCAGGCCACCGGCCCGCTCCACCCCGTCGTTCGACGACGAGGCGCCCCGGGCCCATCGATTGCCTCAATCGGACAAAACCTTTCAAAGCGCCCGGCCTCGGCCGGGCGCTTCGTCGTCCGCACCCGCCGTGTCCACTACCGGCCGTAGTACCGAGCGCCTTTGCCGCCCGTCCCGGGCTCTGCCAAGAATGGCCCGTCGCCAGGCAGCGCGGACCGCACCACCCACCGCGCACCCCGCCCGCCCCGCAGTTCCTCCGCCGGGGCGCCACGGCCGTCCCGGACGGCACCGCGGGCCCGCTCCCCCGAGCACGCTCGCGCGATGTCCGGCCCCCGCGTGCCACCGGCACGGCCCCCGACGGAAAAGGATCGCCCGCTCCATGCAGCTCAGCCATGCCCGCCGAAACTCCCTGATCACCGGTGTCACCACCCTCGTGGTGGCCGGCGCGGCCACCGCCGCCCTCGCCATCCCGCAGAGCGGCGGCAACGGCACCGAGGCCGCCGCCCCGGTGGCCGGTGTCTCCGTGGACGGCCGACCGGTCGGGGACCAGGCCCAGGCGGACGCGACGGCTGCCGCCGCCGCCCAGGCGGAGGCCGAGGCACAGGCGCAGGCAGAGGCGCAGGCCGCCGCCCAGGCTCAGGCCGAGGCGGACGCCGCCGCCCAGGCGCAGGCCGCCGCTCAGGCCGAGGCCGACGCGAAGGCCAAGGCGGACGCCGAGGCCGCCGCCTCCCGCTCCCAGGCGCGCTCCGACCTCAACAGCAAGCCCACGTACTCCGGCAGCCCCCGCGAGATCGCCGCCCAGATGGTCCCGGCCGGCCAGTTCCAGTGCTTCAGCAACATCGTCTCCCACGAGAGCAGCTGGAACCCCAGCGCCACCAACGCCTCCTCCGGCGCCTACGGCCTGGTCCAGGCCCTCCCCGCCTCCAAGATGGCCTCCGCCGGCTCCGACTGGCGCACCAACCCCGCCACCCAGATCAAGTGGGGCCTGGACTACATGAACTCCCGTTACGGCAGCCCCTGCGGCGCCTGGTCCTTCTGGCAGTCCCACCACTGGTACTGATCGGCGGCGGCTCACCGGCGTGGACACATCCGGCATACCGGGTGAAGATATGGCGGACGTACGTACGGTTTGACGGGTATTGATCAGAATTGAGCGCCTGCGGGGCTTTGCCACCTCCCGCAGGCGCTCCTACGCTCCGGCGTCATGCCCTCACCCCTGATCAGCGTCGTGCTCCCCGCCTATGACCAGCGGAAACAGCTGGCGGACTGCCTGGACTCACTCGTCGGCCAGTCCTTCCGCGACTTCGAGGTCGTCGTGGTCGCGGACCGCTCCCCCGACTGCCCGGCCGGTCTCGTGGACGCCTTCGCGGCGCGCCACCCCCGGATCTCCGTCCTCCGCCTCGACGCGGCCGTCGGCGTCGGTGTCAGCCGCAACGCGGGGGCCGCCCGGGCGGTGGGCGAGTACCTGCTGTTCCTGGACGCCGACCACCTGCTGCCCCGGGACGGCCTCCGGACGCTGGCCGACCGGCTCGACCGGACCGGGCCGGTGGACGTCCTGCTCTTCGGGCACACCCGCCACCACGCCGGGCGCGACTGGCCTGGTGGCGCGGAGACACTGCTGGCCGAGGCCGGGCCGGAGGTGGCCGGGCCGCTCGACCGGCCCGCGCTGTTCGGCGCGCCCGCCCTGGTCTGGGACCGGCTGCTGCGCCGCGACCTCTGGCACGACCACGGCCTCGCCTTCCCCGACGGCCGGTACGAGGAGATCCCGGTCGCCCACCGGGCGATGCTGGCCGCCGGGCGGATCGCCGTCCTGCCGCGCGCCTGCGTCCAGTTGCGGCGCCGGGAGACCGTCCACCCCGTGGGCTCGCCCGGCAGCAGCCGCTTCGACATCTTCGAGCAGTACGAGCGGAGCTTCGCCCTGCTGGACGAGCGGCCCGGGCTGGACGCCGTCCGCGACGCCCTCTTCACCCGGATGATCCGGCACTACCTGTTCGTCTTCGACCTCGCCGGGTGCGTGGCCCGCGCCGAGCGCCCCCAGTTCTTCCACCGCGCCGCCGAACACCACCGCCGGTTCCAGCCCCCGGGCCACCGGCGGCCGGCCGGTCGCGAGGGCGTCAAGTTCTCGTTGCTGGCGGGCGGCGCCTACCCGGCCTTCGAGATGGCCAAGCTCTCGCACATCGCGCGCGGGACGCTCACCGGCTCGGCCCGCCGGAAGGCCTCGGCCTGACGGCCCGGTGAACGGCCCGGTGAACGACCCGGTCCGACGGCGCCCGGGTCGAAGGCGGGTGCGGGTGCCAGGGCCGGGTGCGGGTACGCGCCACTCCGTCGGCCGCACGCCGGGGTGGCCCGTACCCGTCCCGGCGTCCGGCTGCGATGATCGGCGGGACCTCTGCCGCCCCGCCCGCCGAACCGTACCGGGAGGACCCGTATGAGCCGCCCCTCCGCCACCCCCGGCACCGATCTGGCCCGCGAGCTGGCCGCCACACTGCGCGGCGAGGTCCGGTTCGGCGCGGCCGAGCGGGCCGTCTACAGCCAGGACGCGTCCAACTACCGCCACCTGCCACTCGGCGTGGTCAAACCGGCCGACCTGGACGACGTGCGCACGGCGCTCGCGCTCTGCGGGCAGTACGGCGTTCCGGTGGTGGCGCGCGGGGCCGGCACCAGCGTCGGCGGGCAGGCGATCGGCCCGGGAGCCGTCGTGCTGGACTTCCGCCGCCACCTCGGCGCCGTCCTCGACGTGGACCCGGAGCGCCGCACCGCCCGGGTCGAGCCCGGCGCCGTCCTGGACGACCTGCAACGGGCCGCCCGCCGCCACGGTCTGCGGTTCGGGCCGGACCCGTCCACGCACAGCCGGTGCACGCTCGGCGGCATGATCGGCAACGACTCCTGCGGTGCGCACTCGGTGGTCTGGGGCCGCACCAGCGACAACGTCGAGTCGCTGGACCTGCTGCTCGCCGACGGCACCGAACTGACCGTCGGCGGCGCGCTCGGCCCCGCCGAACGCGCCGCGCTGCGGGCGCTCCCCGGCCGGGTCGGCGAACTCCACCGGGACCTCCAGGACTTCACCGACCGCAACCTGGCCACCATCCGCCAGGGCATGCCGAGCCTGCCGCGCCGCACCTCCGGCTACCCGCTGGACGCGCTGCTGCCCGAGCACGGCCACCACCTCGCCCGCGCGCTCACCGGCACCGAGGGCACCTGCGCGCTGCTGCTCGGCGCCACCGTCCGCCTGGTCGAGGAGCCGGCCGCCCGCGCCCTGGTGGTGGCCGGCTACCCCGACGAGGGCGCGGCCGCCGACGCCGTCCCCGCCCTGCTGCCGCTGCGCCCGCTGACCGTCGAGGGCATGGCCGCCGACCTGATCGCCGCCCTGCTCGCGGCCGGCCCCCGACCGCCCGCGCTGGACCGGCTGCCCGAGGGCGCGTGCTGGCTCTTCCTGGAGACCGGCGGCACGACGCCGGCCGAGGCGCTCGACGCCGCGCGCCTCCTCGCCGACACCGTACGGCGGGAGCGCCCGGCCACCGCCACCGTGGTGACCGATCCCGGCGAGCAGCGGCAGCTCTGGGGGGTGCGCGAGGCCGCCGCCGGGATCGTCACCCGGCTGCCGGGCGGCGCGGCCGGAGGGGGGATCGAGGCCTGGCCCGGGTGGGAGGACTCCGCGGTGCCGCCGGAGCGGCTCGGCGACTATCTGCGCGACCTGCGGGCGCTGCTTCGCCGCCACAGTCTGCGCGGCGTTCCGTACGGGCACTTCGGCGAGGGCTGCGTCCACCTGCGGATCGACTTTCCGTTGACCGAGCCCCAAGGGGTGCTGGTCTTCCGGGAGTTCATGGAGCAGGCGGCCGATCTCGTGGTCTCGTACGGCGGTTCGCTCTCCGGTGAGCACGGCGACGGCCAGGCCCGCGCCGAGTTGCTGAGCCGGATGTACCCGTCCGAAATCATCGGCCTGTTCGGGGAGTTCAAGCGGATCTGGGATCCGGGCAACGTCCTCAACCCGGGTGTGCTGGTGGACCCGCGCCCGCTGGACGCCGATCTGCGCTTCGCCGGGCCGGTCCGCCCGCTGCCGCTCGCGCTCCCGTACCCGGGTGACGACGGCAGCCTGCTGAAGGCCGTGCACCGGTGCGTCGGGGTCGGCAAGTGCGTCGACACCAGCACCGGGGTGATGTGCCCCAGCTACATGGCGACCAGCGAGGAACGCCACTCCACCCGGGGCCGGGCCCGGCTGCTCGCCGAGATGCTGCGCGGCGAGTCGATCCCGGACGGCTGGCGCTCGCCGGAGGTCCGGGAGGCCCTGGACCTCTGCCTCGGCTGCAAGGGGTGCGCGAGCGACTGCCCCGTCCACGTCGACATGGCCACCTACCGGACCGAGTTCCTGTACCAGCACTACCGGCACCGGCCGCGGCCGGCCGCGCACCTCTCGATGGGCTGGCTGCCGCTCTGGCTGCGGGCCGCCGCCCTCGCCCCCGGCGCGGCCAACCTGATCGCCCGCTCCCCCGTCGCGGGCCCGCTGAAGCGGCTCGGCGGGATCGACCCGCGGCGGGTGGTCCCGGTCTTCCCGCCGGAGACCTTCACCCGCTGGTACCGGCGCCACCGCGCCGCGCACCCCGCCCCGGTGGGCGCGCGGCCCGTCCTGCTCTGGCCGGACACCTTCTCCGAGCATCTCCAGCCCGGCGTGCTGCGCTCCGCCGTCGAGGTACTGGAGCATCTGGGCTTCGACGTCCGGCTGCCGTCCGGGCCGGTCTGCTGCGGCCTGACCTGGTACTCCACCGGCCAACTCGGCACCGCCCGGCGGGTGATGCGCCGCAGCCTGCGCGCGCTGGCCGGCACCGGGCTGCCGGCCGACACCCCCGTGGTCGGCATGGACCCGAGCTGCACCGCCACCCTGCGCGAGGACCTGCCCCGCCTGCTCGGCCCCGAAGGCCGCCCGGCGGCCGAACGGACCCGAACCTTCGCCGAGTTCATCGACGCGTACGCGCCGGACGCCCCGCTCCCGCGGCTCCCGCTGGACGCCATCACCCAGACCCACTGCCACCAGCACGCCGTCCTCGGCACCGCCGCCGACCGCCGGGTCGAGGCCCGGATGGGCCTGCACAACCGCGTGCTGGACTCCGGCTGCTGCGGACTGGCCGGCAACTTCGGCTTCGAGCAGGGGCACTTCGAGGTCTCGGTGGCGATCGCCGAGCGGGTCCTGCTGCCCGAGGTCCGGGCCGCGTCCGCCGACACCGTGATCCTGGCCGACGGCTTCAGCTGCCGTACCCAGATCTCCCAACTCGCCCAGGGGCGCCAGTCCCTGCACCTGGCGGAGCTGATGGCGCGGGCGCTGCGGGAGGCGCCCGGGGCCTGAACCCCCGGGCGGGAGCGGCGGCGCCCGGGTGGTTCCCGGGCCCCGGGTCAGCCGCCCTGGGCGCTCGTGGCGCTCTCCGCCGCCGGCTCCTCCTCGGCGCAGACCGCGGACACGAACTCCGCGACCCTGGCCTGCGGCAGCCCGCGCGCGATGTCCGCCTCGCTGATCATCCCGACGAGTTCGTGCTCCGGGTGGTTGATCACCGGCAGCCGCCGCACCCGGTACTGCTCCATCACCCGCAGGACCTGTTCGGTGTCCTCGTCCGCCTCCACGGTCATCGGCCGGCCCTGGGCCAGTTCACCGGCGGTCACCCGCGCCGGATCCCGGCCCTCGGCAACGCACTTCAGCACGATGTCCCGGTCGGTGAGGATGCCCAGCAGCTTCTGCTGCTCGCCGCAGATCGGCAGCGCCCCGACGTGCCGTTCCCGCATGATCCGGGCCGCGTCGGCGAGGGTCTCGTGCTCACCCACGCACTCCGCCCCCTGGTGCATGATGTCGCTGGCTCTGGTCATGATCGGCCTCCTGACGTGCCTGCCACTCCCGTTACTCCATCGTGGTCCGGCCCGGGGGCCTCCGCCACCGGGCGCCGCGCCACCGCCGCCGTCACCCGGCCCGCTCGACCCGCGGCCCGTCCTGCCCACTCTCCCGCCTGCCCGGCTCCGGGTGCGCCACGCCGTCCGGCGCGTCCAGCGGCGACTGTTCCAACAGCTCTTCCAACGGGGGAAGTTCGAGCTGCTCCACCCCGGGCGCCACGGCCTCCGCCGCGCCCGTCCCGACCTCCGCCGACGGCTCCTCGGCCTGCGCCGCCGACCGGTGGTGCGCGTCGGTCGCGCTGTCCAGGAACCGCAGCAGCTCCACCGGGAAGGGCAGCACCAGGGTCGAGTTCTTCTCCGCGGCCACCTCCACCACGGTCTGCAGCAGCCGCAGTTGGAGCGCCGCGGGGGTCGCGCTCATCACCGCCGCCGCCTCCGACAGCCGCGCCGACGCCTGGTACTCGCCGTCCGCGGTGATGATCCGCGCCCGGCGCTCCCGCTCGGCCTCCGCCTGCCGGGACATCGATCGCTTCATCGACTCCGGCAGCGCGACGTCCTTGATCTCCACCCGGTCGATCTCGATGCCCCAGCCCAGCGCCGGGCTGTCGATCATCAACTCCAGCCCCTGGTTGATCGGTTCGCGGTTGGCCAGCAGGTCGTCCAGCTCGCTCTTGCCGATGATCGAGCGCAGTGAGGTCTGCGCGACCTGCGAGATCGCGAAGTTGTAGTCCTGGACGTTGACGATCGCCTTCACCGGGTCTTCCACCCGGAAGTACACCACCGCGTCCACCCGGACGGTGACGTTGTCGCGGGTGATGCCCTCCTGCGCGGGGATCGGCAGCGTCACGATCTGGACGTTCACCCGCCGCAGCCGGTCCGCCACCGGCATCAGCGCCACCAGCCCCGGCTCCCGCAGCTGCGGGCGGACCCGGCCGAACCGGAACACCACACCCCGCTGGAACTGCTGCACGACCCGCAGGCTCAGCCCGGCCCAGACGCCCACCAGCCCGATGGCCCCCAGCACCGCCCCCAGCACCGCATCGAAAATCAGCATCGCGGTCTCCTCGCGCGCACCAGCACGCCCCGGCCGTCACCGACCCGGCCGAGCCGGGGTCCGCCGGAACCACCGGTTCCACGCTACGCCTGCCGGGGCGCCGCCGAAACGGCTCCCCCACGCCCCTGGTACAGGCGGCCCGGTGCGGGACCCTACGGAACCCTAGGATCGTGCCCATGCCCCAGCGCCCGGACGAAGGCCCCGCCACCGACCCCGGCCACCCCCGTCACCCGGCCGAGGCCGCCGCCCGCGCGGACGGGCTGGCCGTGCTCGACCGCGTCGTCACCGGCTGCCGGGCCTGCCCGCGCCTGGTCGCCTGGCGCGAGGAGACCGCCCGCACCAAGCGCCGCGCCTACCAGGACTGGGACTACTGGGCCCGCCCGATCCCCGGCTTCGGCCCGCCCGACGCGCCGCTCGTCCTGGTCGGCCTCGCCCCGGCCGCGCACGGCGCCAACCGCACGGGGCGGATCTTCACCGGCGACCCCTCCGGCGACCTGCTCTACGCCGCGCTGCACCGGCTCGGGCTGGCCAACCGCGCCGAGTCGGTCCGGCACGGGGACGGGCTGCGCCTGCACGGCGTCCGGATCACCGACCCGGTCCGCTGCGCCCCGCCCGACAACAAGCCGACCACCGCCGAACGCGACACCTGCCGCCCCTGGATCACCCGGGAGCTGGAGCTGATGCGGCCCACCGTCCGGACCGTGGTCGCGCTCGGCGGCTTCGCCTGGCAGGCGCTGCTCCCGGCGGTCGCCGCGGCCGGCTGGCTGCTCCCCCGCCCCCGTCCGGTCTTCGGCCACGGCGCCCACGTCACCCTGGCCGCCGCCGACGGCGGCCCGCCGCTGGAGCTGTACGGCTGCTACCACGTCAGCCCGCGCAACACGAACACCGGGCGCCTCACCACCGCCATGCTCCGCGACCTGCTCCGCACCGCCGCCCGCTCCGCGGGCCTCGCCCCGCGCGAGGACTGAGCACCGGCGGGAGACCCGCTACCCGAAGCGGGCCAGGCGCCGTTTCGCCGCCCGGGCCCACACCGGTGCGAGGTCCCGCCGGGCCGCCTCGGCGGCCGCCAGCTGCTGCCCGTAGAGCACCCCGTAGCCGAAGGTCCGGCCGGCGCCGGGGGCGGTGGCGCGTTCGAGCAGGGCGGTCGCCGCGACGACCGCGTCCTGGTGCTCCCCGAGCACCTCCTGGACCGCCTTCATCCGTTCGGCGTACCGCTCCGCCGCCGGGCCGACGGCCGGGGCCGCCGTCTCCCCCGCGTAACGGGCCCGCTTCGCGGCCTTCCGCGCCTCGTGCAGGGCCCGGTCACGCGCGGGCGGGTCAGCGGCGGCCCGGGCCAGCCGCACCCGCTCGGCCGTCCGGCGCTGCTCGCGCGCGGCGACCCTGGCCAGCTCCGGCACGGCGGCCCGCTCGGCGCGCCCGCGCAGCGGAGGGTCGGCGAGCAGCGCGGCCAGGCCCGCCGCCAGGGCCTGCCGCCGGGGGCTGTCCAGCGCCGCGACGACCTCCGGCCGGACCCGCCGGTACTCCTCCCGCCCCCACCGCTCCAGCTCGGCCGCGACCTGCTCGGGTCCGCACTCCGGCGGCAGCTCCCGGGCCCGCGCCACCAGCCGCTCGGCCAGCACCTCCCGGTCCCGGGCCCGCCCGAGGGCGGAGGCCAGCCACCGCAGCTCGGCCACCAACTCGTCGGTGGCGCCCCGGACGAACAGTCGCCGGTACGTCCGCAGCGCGCTGCGCAGCCGCCGGCAGGCGACCCGCATCCGGTGCACCGCGTCCGGTTCGTCCGCCCGCACGGCCGCGTCCAGCCCGGCCAGTACGGCGGCCTGCGCCCCGATCCGGTCGAGCAGCACCCGGCCCGCGGTGGGCTCGGCTTCGGCCATGCGCGCTCACCCCCTCGTCGGGGCTTCCGGTACGTCTTCCAGGCTAGATGATCGATGCCAAGGGCTCGTACGGGTGCCGCACGAGCATCTCCCCGTGCACGGCCATCGGACCGGCCGTCGGCCTCAGGCCGATCGTGCGCCCGCCGCATGCGGCTTTCCGCGGGAGGGGGCAGGGTGGAGGGATACGGATCCGCCCGAACCGTCGACGCGCCCGGTGACGCGGCCGTCGGCCGAAGGAGGTGCCGTGCGCACCCGGAAGATCCCCCGCCGGAGCCTGGCCCTGGCCGTCGCGGCCCTCGCCGCCCTGCCGGCCGCCGCGCTCACCTCCCCCGCCCAGGCGGCGACCGGTGCCCCGCCGGTCGGCTTCGTGGAGCTGCCCAGCAGCCCGGTGCCGTCCGACCACGGGAAGCGGGTGTTCACCGTCACGTACCGCAACGACGCGTCGACGGACCGGACCGTGGCGCCGCAGATCCTGGTCGAGTCCCCCGAGCGGGGCCCCTACCTCGATCCGTCGGACATCCGGCTCGAAGTGCTGGCACCCGACGGCCACTGGCGCACCATGCCGCTCGCCAGCCAGACCGGCACCCTGTACACCCGGCTCACCCCGGCGAAGGTCGTCCTCCACGGCCACCACACCCTCACCGGGCGGTACCGGCTCACCGTCGTCGGAACGCTCCTCGGAACGGTCGGGCGAGGGACGATCGAACCGAGGGTGGCGCTCTACGCCTGACTCACCCGGAAAAGCCTGACGCGCCCGCTACGGCAGCGGCGCCGGGGTGAAGGTCCCGGCGGGGGCGTCGCGCCAGACCGGACCGGCCAGGGCGCCGCCGAAGACCTGGCCCATCACCTTGCCGCCGATGCGCCGGCCGTCCAGGGGCTTCGGGTCGTCGGTGTCGCCGACGACGGTCGCACCGGCCATCTCGGGGGTGCGGCCGACGACCTCGGACGCCACCAGGGCCGCACCCAGGGCGGCGTGCTGGTCCCTGGTTCCCCGGTGCCGGGAGACCGCGCCGGACGCCGCCCGGGACCGGGCCGCCCGATCCGGTGCGTGACCGCCTCCTGTCCCGGCGGACCGCTCAACCCTCCTGCGGCGTCCGCCCGATGACGCGCCGGACCGCCACGCGCCCGGCTACGGCCGGAGTTGGAGCGCCAGGGACATGGTGTAGCCGACCAGGGCGGCGAAGAGGCAGACGGCGGTGGTGTAACGCGGGGTGAAGGGCAGGCCGGCCAGGGAGGGGTAGAGGAGGACGGCGGCACCGGCGGCGATGTCGGCGGCGTAGAGGCCGCCGGGCGGGGCCGCGCCGGTGGAGCGCGCCGCCCAGCCGGTGGCGATCAGGAAGCCGGTGAGGAGGGTGAAGCCGGACAGCAGGCCGGAGCCGATCCCGTAGATGGCGGGGTGGGGTTCGGGTGGGTCCTCGCCCTCGGGGACGGCGGGGCGCAGCCGGTGGGCGACGGCGAGAGCGGCGACGGCGATCGCCATGGACGCGGCGGCGCTGAGGAGCGGGCCGGGGTTCATCTGCGGCTCCGGGGTGTCGGGTGGAAGTGGCCGAGGGCCGCTGCGAGGACGGCCGGGACCAGGACGACGATGATCAGCACAGCGGTCCAGACCACCGGGTCGAGGGCGGGCGGGGGCGGAGCGCCGCTGGTCGGCGGCAGTGCGCCGACGATCGCGACGGTCACGGCGGGCGCGGGTGCGGCCGACGGCGGCGGGGCGGGAGGCGGTGGAAGCTCCGCCGGCGAGGGTGAGAACGACGGCACGGCCGACGGTGACGCCCGGTGCGGTGCCGGCTGCTCCCGGCCCGGCTCGGCGCTCTCGGCCGCCGGGGCCGACGGGGCGGCCTGCCACGGCGCCGGCGACGACCACGGGGGCGTGGACGGGACCGGCACAGCGTCCGGCGCAGCGTTCGTCGGAGCGGAAGGAGTGGACGGAACGGGAGGAGAGGGCGAAGCGGGTACCGGCGAGGGCGTGGCCGAAGGCGCCGGACAGTGCTCCCACGGCGGGTGCACCGTCGGCGGATCGGGTGCCACCGGCGGATCGATCACGGGCGGATCGATCACCGGCGGACCGACCGCCGGCGGGGCGGGCGGCAGGGGCGGCAGCGGAGGCGCCGGCGGACGTACCGTCGGCGGGCTCGGGCTGAACGGCGGCCCGGGGTGCGGGTTCCACTGGCCGGGGGCGGCGAGGGTGTGGTCCATCGCCAGATTGTCGAATCGCCCCCGCCGCCGACGGCAGCCCCTGACGGTGCCTCAGCCGTCCTCGCCGTCCCAAACCCACCCAGCCGGTGAACTCCCCGCCGTTCCCCCGCGAACGAACGACCACGGAGGGGCAATCTGTTCGGGCTTGTGACCACGACCGCCGACGCACCCTCGTCCCGGGTGTAAACGTCGTGGCATACTCCGGGGCGTGACGACTTCCACGCACGCGACGAGGGCCCTGCGGGCCGCGGTGTTCACCGCGTTCGCCGTGCCGCTGTCCGCGCTGGGGCAGGTCGTCATCACCGGTCGCCCGCTGCCGCTCACCCTGGTGGTGGCCGCGACCGCGGTCGTCTTCCTGGTCGCGGCCGTGCTGGCCGGCCGGGAGCGCCGGCTGGTGCACATCTCGGCCGTGCTGGTCCCGGTCGAGCTGATGCTCAACACGACCTTCAATCTGGGCCAGGCCGGCTGCGGCCCGGCCCTCGGGGCGGAGCACGCCCCCGCGCGCGGCATGAACCTGCTGGTGTGCGGCGGCGGTTCGGTCGACGGGTCGCTGTTCTCCGGGCAGTTGGGACACACCGGGCCGCTCGCACCCGCCGTCACCCAGCTGCTCGTCCTGCTGGTCCACCTGCTGGTCGCGCTGGCCGCCGCCGTCTGGCTGCGGCTGGGCGACGCCGCCCTGTCGGGCCTGGCCCGCTCGCTGCGCGCGTTGCGCCAGTCGCTCGCGGCCCCGCTGCGCGCCCTGTTCCTGCTGCTGGCCCCGGCTCCGGTCCGGCCGGTGCTGCGGGTGCCGCTGCCGGTCTCGGACCGGCCGCGGCCGCGTCGCGAGGCCGTGGTGCTCAGCCCGGCGCCCCGGCGTGGCCCGCCGTCGGCCTTCGCGCCCGCCTGCTGACGACCCCGCCGCCACGGCGGCCCCGGGAGCACCCGGACACCCCCGCAGGCGGTGTGCCACGCCCGAGCAGACCAGTCCGAGCCCCCTCGTGCCCGCCGGCGCCCCGCGCCGCGCCGAGGCGGCGCCCCCGCGCACACCGCGCGCCCCGTACAGGAGTTGACCCACCATGGCCCAGTCCAGCAACAGGCAGCCGAACCCGAACAGCAAGCAGGCCAAGCGCGTCAGCGCCCGCGAGCGGATCCAGGAGGCGCAGCGCCAGGAGCAGCAGGCGGCCAAGCGCCGCCGGCTGACCGTCGTCGCCGTCTCGGCCGTCGCCGTGCTCGCCATAGCGGGCGGGGCGGCGGTGGCGATCAGCTCGGCGGGTGACGACAAGTCCTCCGCCGCCGAGCCCGCCGCGCCGACCGCGCTGGTCGTGCCCGCCAACACCACCGGCCCGGACGGCACCCTGGTGGTGTACGGCAAGGCCGACGCCCCGCACACGCTGCAGGTGTTCGAGGACTTCCGCTGCCCGGTCTGCAAGACCTTCGAGGCGACCAACGGCGACACCGTCAAGAAGCTGGCGGACGACGGCACGGTCAAGATCGAGTACCACCTGGCCGCGTTCCTGGACAAGCCGCTCGGCGGCAAGGGCTCGCGCACGGCGCTGGCCGCTGCCGGCGCCGCGCTGAACGAGGGCGTGGACAAGTTCAAGCAGTTCCACGACGTGCTCTACGCCAACCAGCCGGACGAGCGCCAGGACGCCTTCGGCGACGTCAACCACCTGCTGGACCTGGCCGGCCAGGTGCCGGGGCTGAAGACGGACGCCTTCGTCAAGGCGGTCAACGACCGGACGTACGCGCCGTGGGCGACGAAGGTCGCGGACGCGTTCAGCAGCAGCGGGGTGACGGGCACGCCGACGGTCAAGCTGGACGGCAAGCCGATCACGCTGTTCAGCGGCAACCGCGCGGTGACGCCCGAGGAGTTCACGGCCCAGATCAAGCAGGCCACGGGCGCGCAGTGAGCACCACCGGCCCGGCCGATCTCCGGCCGGGCCGGTCCCCTTCACACCTACCGGAGTGCTCTGCCATGACCGCCCCGACCACCGTGAACCCCTCCCCTCCCGTGGCCGCCACCACCCCGCCGAACCGCGCGCCGATCGGCGCGGGCCGGGTGTACTCCCTGTTCCTGCTGATCGGCGGGCTGATCGGGCTGGCCGCCTCGGCCGTCCTGACCTTCGACAAGCTCCGCATCCTCGAGAACCCGTCGTACATACCCAGTTGCAACATCAACCCGGTGATCAGCTGTGGTTCGGTGATGCGCACCGAACAGGCCGAGGTCTTCGGTTTCCCGAACCCGCTGCTCGGCCTGGCCGCGTTCGGCGCGCTGACGGCGATCGGCGCCGGGCTGCTGGCGGGCGCCGCCTACCGCCGCTGGTTCTGGCTGGGTCTGCACGCGGGCACCCTGCTCGGGGTGTTCTTCGTGCACTGGCTGATCGACCAGGCGCTGTACCGGATCGGGGCGCTCTGCCCCTACTGCATGGTGGTCTGGGCCACCGTGATCCCGCTCTTCTGGTACACGACGCTGCACAACCTGCGCACCGGTGTCATCCCGGTCGGCCCCCGGCTGCGGCCGGTGGTCCGCGAGGCCGCCCGCTACCACTGGGCGCTCCCGGTCCTCTGGGCGGCCGTGATCGCCCTGCTGATCCTCAACCGCTTCTGGTACTACTGGAGCACCCTGCTCTGAGCCCCGGCGGCCCCACCGGCCTGTCGTACCGGGGCTGTTCTCGACATGGACCCGGCTTGTTCACGGGGTATCGAGTACAGCCCTCCTCCGCTGCTAGAGATGACCTGTTCCCGTCAGCGCCCGGCGCTCGCCTCGATCGCGAGCACCGGGCGCTGACGGGCTCCATCCGGCGAGAGGAGGTGACCAGGATGAAGAAGATCGCCATCCGCAAGGCGGGCTCGGTCCGTCTGACCAGCGCTGCGGCGCTCTACGGCGGCGCCCCGTGCGGGCCGACGTGGCCCCCGATCCCGCTCCCCGCGTAGTCGCGAGCGGCTCGGACCGGCGGTGGCCCCGGGGATCCTCCCGGAGCCACCGCCGCGTGCCACGAGCCGTCCTGCGGTCGGTGTCCCGGTCATCCGCTTGGAGGAGCCATGCCAGACAGGCCGGCCACGGCCGAGCCCGGCGAGCAGCAACCGCCGCAGGCCGTACGGCAGCCACCGGAACCGGACCGGCCTCTCACCTTCCACGAGCTCGTCTTCCAGCCGGACGGCGACGAGGTGACGGTCGGACGGCTCGACGAGGGGACCTTCGTGGTCCTTCCCGCGGACGGCGCGGCACTGCTGCGCCGGCTCGTGGACGGGATGCCCCGCGCGCAGGCCGCGCGGTGGTACACCGAGACCTACGGCGAGACGGTCGACCTCGCCGACTTCGTCGCCGATCTCGGCGAACTCGGCTTCCTGCGGCCGCCGGGCGAACCGGCGGCGCCGCGCCCACCGGTGCGCTGGCAGCGGCTCGGCCGGGCGGTGTTCTCCCGCGTCGGCGCGGTGCTGTATCTCCTGCTGCTGGCGGCCTGGTTGACCGCCGTGGTCCGCTCCCCCGACCTGGCCCCCGGCTACCGGCACCTGTTCTTCACCCCGTACATGTCGGTGCTCGTCGCGGTCATGTTCCTCGCCCAGGCGCCACTGATCCTGCTGCACGAGGCCGCGCACGCGCTGGCAGGGCGCCGCCTGGGCCTGCCGTCCACCCTGTCCGTGGGCCGGCGGCTGTACTTCGTGGTCTTCCAGACGGCCCTGGACGGGCTGGTCGCGGTGGAACGCCGCAAACGGGTGCTCCCGATGCTCGCCGGCATGCTCACCGACGTCGCCGTCCTCGCCTCGCTGACCCTGCTGGCCGCCGCCACCCGCACCGCCGACGGCGGCTTCTCCCTGATCGGCGGCGTGGCCCTGGGCCTCGGGTACTCGACCGTGCTGCGGCTGCTGTGGCAGTGTTTCTTCTTCCTGCGAACCGATGTGTACTACCTCGTGGTCACCGTGCTGGGCTGCGTCGACCTGCAGACGACGGCCAAGCAGCTGCTGGCGAACCGGTGGGCGCGGCTGCGGGGCCGCCCCGAGCCGTACGCCCCGGAGAGCTGGCACCCCCGCGACCGCTCGGTGGCCCGCTGGTACTCGGTCCTGATGGCCGTCGGCTACACCGCCGCCCTGGCGACGATGGCGGTCAGCCTGCCCCCGATCGTGGCCAAGGCGTACGGGACGGTGCTCACGCAACTGTCCGGCGACCCGGCGCACCGCTGGGCCGGGCTCGCCGACAGCGTCCTGTTCCTGCTGATGACCGTCGGTGAACTCACCCTCGCCACCGTGCTGTTCCTGCGGGAGCGGCGCACCCGGCGCACCGCCCGCACCGCGGCCGGCCTGCCGTTCCCGTCCTGACGTCCCCCCTGGAGGGCCCATGTCCATCACCTCCGCCGACCACGCCGCGCCGACGGGTGGCGGGCGGCACGTCCTCGTGGCCGGTCGGCTGCGCCGGGACCGTGCCGCCGCCCGGGAGCGGCTCGGCGTCCCGGCGCCCCTGCTGCCGGAGATCTCCGCGCACCGCAGGCTGCGCGGCCCGTACACGGCCGCCGGCACACTGGTCCGGGGGCTGCTGCCGGACGCGCTGGCGCGGCGGCCTGAGCTGGTCACCGCCCACGAGGTCGAACTCCTCACCGTGGCACCGGAGCTGCGCGACCGGCTGCCCGCCACCCGGGAGACCCTCACCTCGCTGGCCGTGCCCCAGGAGCGGACCCGCTTCTACTCGCGCCGGCGCACGCTGCGGATCGCGCACGGGCTGCAGGAGTTCCTGGCCGAGCTGCTCACCGCCGAGGGGTACGGCACCCGTTCCCTGGTCGTCGAGGACCTCGACCACGCCGACCCGACCGATCTGGAGTTCCTCTCCGTCCTCCTGCGGCGCACCGACCCGGCACTGCTGACCGTGCTGGCCGGGGGCACCGCCGCACTGCTCGACCCGCCGCCGGCCGATCCCGCGGTGGAGCCCGGCACCCCGCCCGGCGAGAACCTGCCGCTGGTCCTGGCGCTCCACTGCACGCGGATCGACGCCCCGGCGGCCGCCCCCGCCGTACCGGACGAGACGGACGAGACGGACGAGGCGAACAGCCGGGCGGCGGCGGCCCGTTACATCGCCGGGGACGCCACCGACGACGACCCGGCCGCGCTCGCCGCCTACCTCCGCCTCCCGGCCGGGGAACGGCAGGCCCTGCACGACCAACGGGCCGAGGCCCTGCTGGCCGCCGGTGAGAGATCGGCGGCACTGGGCGCCGTCCCGTACCACCGCGAACACGGCAGTGACGTCCTCGGCACCGGACTGCCCGCGCTCGCCGAGGCGATGGACGCCTGCATGCTGCTCGGCTTCTACGACGCCACCCTCGACCTGTGCCGCCGGGGCCGCGCGCTCTGCGATCCCGAACGGCACCCGGAGGCCTGGTGGCACTTCACCGGCAAGATGCCGACCTCGCTGTCCGCCCTCGGCCGGGCCGACGAGGCCGAGGCGATCTGCGACGAGGCCCGGGCCCGGTCGCGCAACCCCGCCGTCCACATCCAGTGCGCGTACGCGACCGCCATGCTGTTCACCAGGCACCGCGCACCCGACCGCCGCGACCACGACCGGGCCCTGGGCTGGATCAACGAGGCCATCGCCCTCGCCTCGCTCCTGCCCGACCGCCGCCAGCGCGCCTTCAACACCGTCTTCCACAACAACGGCCTCGCCCTGATCGAGGCGCACCTCGGCCACCCCGAGGCGGCCCTCGAACTGGTCACAGCCGGCCTCGCCGAGCTCGACCGCGACCTCGGCCACGACGAGCACAGCCTGCACCGCTCCGTCCTGCGCCACAACCGGGCGACGGTGCTCGGCGGACTGGGCCGGCTGGACGAGGCCCTGGACGACCTCCGCGCGGTGATCGCCGCCGATCCGCACTATCCGGAGTACCACTTCGATCTCGGCAACCTGCTCCGGTCGCGGGGCGACGACGAGGCCGCGCTCGCCGCCTACGAGACGGCGCTGCGCCTCGGCCCGCCGTTCCCCGAGGTCTACTACAACCGGGGGGACGTCAGGAACGCGAACGGCGACACCGAGGGCGCCCTCGCCGACTTCGGCTATGTGCTGGTGCTGGACCCGAGCTTCGTCGACGCCTACGTCAACCGGGCCGGGATCCTGCTCGACCTCGGCGATCCGGACGGCGCCGGGCGGGACGCCGCGGCCGGGCTCGCGCTGGACCCGCAGAACCCGCACCTGCTGGCCGCACTCGGCCGGGTGCACGCGGAACGCGACGAGCACAAGGCGGCGCGGGAGGCCTTCGACCGGGCCCTGGCCGCCGACCCGCACCTGCTGCCCGCCCTGTGCGGCCGGGCCACCGCGGCCTGCCAACTCGACGATCTGGAAAAGGCCCTGACGGATCTTCACCAAGCGGTCGAGCTCGCTCCGCAGGACCCGGCCGTCCGGTACAACCGCGCCTTCGTCCTGCTGAGGGCCGACCGGTGGGACGCCGCACTCGCCGATCTCGACATCGCCGCCGAGCTCCTTCCGGAGGACGATGACGTCCTCGCCGCCCGCGCCGAGTGCCTGGCGCGGCGCACGGCCATGACCGGCTGACCGCCGGTGCCGGGCCGCACCCCCGCGGCCCGGCACCCGGGCAAGACCTAAGGGATCCAGCGGCCGACGACGCTACGGGTGCGGCTCAGCACGGCGACCGCCAGCCGCGCCACGGCGTCGGAGAGCGGCTTCTGGTCCGCCCCGCCCTGGCCCGCCCCGCCCTGGCCCGCCCCGGCCGGCCGCGGGTCGGCACCGGCCGTCATCCGCCGCGCACGCCCGGCCATCGCCCGCTGCCGCACCACCAGGAGCGAGCCGGGCGGCAGCCCGAAGGTCTCCTCGTACGAGCCGACCAGCGCCTCGGAGGGTATCCGCCGACCCATTTCGATGTCCGAGAACATACTGTGCGCGCTGTATCCCAGTCGCCGGGCAAGCGCCCGCATCGAGAGGCCGCGCTCCAGCCGCAATCGGCGCAGGACAATTCCTAATTCCCGCTCGGCGAATTCGGAATCCGCCCCGGAGGCCAGCGGCGGGCGGCCCGCCGGCGTCACCGGCGACCTGCCCGGCGGCCATCTGTCACCGCGTCTGGCGCTCTCCGGATTCTGCAATACCATGCCATCACCACATTCTCGGATAGGTCCGCGCAGCGCACGCTCTCTGCGCAATGCAGTGCGGCGCCCGCCGGGGCCGGGCCAGGCCGCAACTGGCCCCCGAACAGGGACGATGCACCGCGACGGGCAGGGGTGGCACCAACCCCTCCCCCCGGGGCGGCGCCGGGACAAACACCCCCCAGATATCTGGGGGGTGCCGACGCACGGCCATTCCGCTGCCGGTATTTCGCAGCGTAAGCCGGTGTAACAGCCGCATAACACGCATCAGCATGCCGCTCACCGGCGCGTGCGTCAATGGCGAATACCCCGCCCCGCGCCACTGCGAGCCGGCGTGCGGACCGGCGCGGCGGAATATCGGTGAAACTCCCCCAGGAGTTCCCAGGCGTCGCCCTCCATCCCACGCATCCCGCCGGACGCAACCGGACGCGGCGGAGCCCTCGGTGGGGTGTCAGCCGAAGACGGCCCGGCGGAAGGCGTTGCGCAGGTCGGTGAGCGGCTGGAGCTCGCGGTTGTAGTGGACCTTGTTGGTGAGCAGCAGCGCCCAGCGGCCGAGCCGGAGGCTGATCCAGATCCCGGTGCCGGTGAAGCCGTAGTGGACGAAGGTGCCCTCGGCGGGGTCGGTGCCGGGGGCACAGAGCCAGGAGAGGCCGCGGGCGGGGGCGAGACCGCCGGTCTGCTCGCGCAGCGACTCGGCGGCCCAGGGGGCGACCCAGGGCAGCGCGGACGGCGGGTCGAGCAGCGCGGTGAGGAAGCGTTCGAGGTCGCGGGCGGTGGAGAAGGCTCCGGCGTTGCCGCTGACGCCGCCGAGCAGCCGGGCGGACGGGTCGTGGACGATGCCGCGCAGGTGGGCACCGGTCGCCTCGTCGTACTCGGTGGGCGCGGCGCGGGCGGCCTCGTCGGGGGCGAGCGGGCCGAACCGGGTGTCGGCCATGCCGAGCGGGCGCCAGACCTGCCGTTCGGCGAGTTCGCCGAGCGGGGCGCCGCCGAGGTGCTCGACCAGGTGGCCGAGCAGGACGGCGGCGCGGTCGGTGTACTCGACGGCGGTGCCGGGCGGGCGGTGCAGTGGGGCGGCGAGGACGCCGGCCCGAACGGCCGCCCGGTCGCGGCCGTAGAGCGCCTCGAAGTTGGTGCGCAGCGGCATTCCGGCGGTGTGGGTGAGCAGGTGGCGCGCGGTCACCACGCCGACCGGCCGGCCTGCGGCCGCCGGCCAGTAGTCGCCGAGGGGCCGGTCCAGCGGCAGGCGCCCGGCCTGCCGGAGAACGCCGGCGCAGGGCCAGAGCGCGATGATCTTGGTGAGGCTGGCGAGGTCGTAGAGCGTGTCGTGGTCCGCCTCCAGCCGGGCGTACCGGCCCTCCCCGAGGACGCCCCGACGGCCCCGGCCGCGTGTACCGCCCGCGTCGCCGACGGCCCAGACCGCACCGGCTCCGACCGCCCGCAGGCCGTCCGACACCAGCCGGTCCAGCTCCCCGCCGGGGGCGGCGAGGACGGCGAGCGGGGCCGGACCCGGTTCGCCGCCCGGCGGTTCCTCGTTCATGCGCGCCCCCGCCCCGTCGTCCGCCGGCCCGCCGCCGGCCGACCCGCCGGGAGCCTACCCAGCGGGCGTGGACTCAGACGGTGACCGCGCCCGCGAGCCCCTGGCCGGCGAACTCCTTGCCGAGGCAGATGCTCTGCGGGTGCTCCCGGTAGATGCCGAACTTCTGGATCGGCCGGTACCCCTCGGAGCCGTACAGCGCGACCGCCTCGGGCTGCTCGGTGCCGGTCTCCAGCACGAAGCGGGTGCGTCCGGCCTCGACGGCGGTCTGCTCCAGCCGGCGCAGCACCGCCCGGGCGAGGCCCCGGCCCCGGGCGGTGGGGACGACGAACATCCGCTTCAGCTCGGCGTCGCCGTCCCGCAGCCCGTGCGGATCGGCCTGCTTGGCGCGCCAGCCACCGCAGGCGGCCGGCGCGCCGTCCAGGTAGGCGATCAGGAACAGCCCGGCCGGCGGCTCGAAGTCGTCGGGGTGCAGGACCGTGAGGTCGCCCTCGCCGTAGCGGCGGACGTACTCCTCCTGCACCTCCGCCGACAGTCGCTGCGCGTCCGGGTGGCCGTAGCCGGTGATCCGGAACTCGACGGTGCCGGCCCTGTCGCCCCTGTCTTCCTGGCCGCCCCTGTCGTCGCGCTGGACGGCGGCGGTGCCCGTGGTGCTCTCCATGGTTGAAAAGCCTACGACCTGCGGTCAGCGGCCCTCGAACCGGGCGACCAGCTCCTGCTTCCCGAACATCACGGCGGTGTCGACGGCGGACGGGCTGCCGGCCTTCGGGTCGGCGCCGCCGTCCAGCAGCACGGTGAGCACGTCGTCGGCGCCCTTGAAGACGGCCCCGGCCAGCGGCGTCTGGCCCCGGTCGTTGGCCCGGTTCGGGTCGGCCCCGCGCTCCAGCAGCGCGCCGACGGTGGCGGCGTGACCGTGGTACGCGGCGAGCATCAGCAGGGTGTCGCCGCGGTCGTTGGAGAGGTTGGCGGGCGCACCGGCGTCCACATAGGCGGCGAGGGTGGCGGTGTCCCCGGCCCGGGCGGCGTCGAAGAGCTTCCCGGCCAGCTCGATCACCTCGGCGTCCGGGGCGTCGGCGGGCGGCCGGCTGGTGGCGTCGGTCATGACGGACCCTGCTTTCGTGTCGTGGGTGATGCGGCTGTGGGTGGCGCGTACGCACCGTAGCGGCCCGGTGCACGGATGATCCAGCACGCGTCCGGCGGCCGGACGGCGGTATTCCCCCGCGCGGCACCCGGGCGTGCGGGCCACGCCGCCGTTCGGGCGACTTCCCGGCACCCCCGGAAGCCTCCCGCCCGCCCGCCGGGAATGCCTCGGCGCGCCGGACCGGGGCGACAAGACGCCCCCCGTCCAAGGCGGTTCACCTGCCTCCACCCGGCTCACCGGCCGGTATTGGCCAGGAAGACCACCCATTTGCACCGTTCCATCATCTATTACTTTTTGTCACGATTGTGGCACTTTCCGTCATGCCGTCCCTGTCCCCCTCCCCGAGGAGCAGATCGTGATCCTCTCGATTTCCGGCATCGTCCTGTTCGGCACCATCGCCTTTCTCTTCTTCCGCAGGGACGGACTAAAGGTCTCCCACGCCGTCGTCTGCGCCCTCTTCGGCTTCTATGTCGCCGGTTCCTCGATCGCGCCGAGCATCACCGCGGGCGGCGCGAGCCTGGCCAGCCTGCTCGGCGGCCTCAAGTTCTAGCGCTTGCCTGACAATTCCCGCCGCAACTCCCCGGCCGGGCCCGGGCGCGGATCCCACCGCCCCCGGGCCCCGTCGTTCACCCGGGCCCGGCCGCACCCCGCACCCGGGCCGACCCCCGCACCACTCCCGAACCCGACCGTCCCACTCGCCCGGGGAGCCAAGGAATGCCGCTCAAAGGAATGCCGCCCAACCGCCGTCTCAGCAAGGGCCTCGACCTCGCCCGCACGGCCGGCGACCACGCCTCCGACATGTTCGCGCCGCTCACCGTCATCGGACGCGGGCTGCGCCACCACATCGGCTGGGCCAAGGACCGCTGGCAGGCCACCCCGAAGGATCGGCGCGGGCCGACGCTCTTCCTGACCGCCGCGATGCTGCTCGGCATCTACCTGCTGCCGCACGGCCTGCTGTTCGCCCTGGTGGCACTGATGGCCAGCGCGGCCTGGGCCGGACGGTCCCCGAAGGGACCGCCGGGGCCGCCCGAGCCGAACGCCGCCGACCTCAAGCTCGGCGCCCTGTACGCCGCGCTCACGCCGTACCTGACCGGCCCCGATGACCTCAACCCGCTCTACCACCACGAGGGCCGCTACCAGGACGTCTTCGGCGCCTGGGAGTTCGACGGCGACGGCCGGCTCTCCCGGCTGGAGCTGGTCTACCCGGCCTACTTCACCGACACCGAGCCCGCCGCCCGGACCCGGATCGAACAGGTCGTCCAGGGCAAGGCCGGCCGCGCCCGGGAGTACCGGTTCGACTGGGACGAGGAGTCCAACCGGCTGCGGATCACCGCGCTGGCGCCGCTGCCGACCGACATCGCGGCCCAGCGGTTCGTCACCGCGCCCGGCGAGATCGTGCTGGGCTTCACCGACGAGGAGGGCAGTGCCCGGACCATCCCGGTCGGCCAGGGCGGGACGATCGTCCAGCAGCCGCCGGTGGTCTGGCGCACCGGGCCGCGCTCGGCCGAGCCGCACCTGCTGGCGCTGGGCGTGACCGGGTACGGCACCTCCAGCCTGATCCGCTCGGTCGCGCTCCAGGCGCTCCCGTTCGGGGACCTGGTGGTGATCGACGGCGCCGGGACCGGCGAGCACGCCTGTCTGGTCAACCGCCCCGGTGTGCACACCGTGGAGACCAGCCTGCACGGCGCGCTGGCCGCACTGGAGTGGGCCGCCGGGGAGACCGAGCGCCGGCTGGCCGCGCTGAACGCCGCCCGGCACGCCGGGGTGGCGCCCCCGGAGGACATCACCCGGCCGCTCTGGCTGCTGCTGGACCACCCGACCGAGCTCAGCGAGCTGGCCCACGCGGAGGGCCGCCCCGACCCGCAGGACCTGCTGGAGCTGCCGCTGCGGCACGGCCGCGCCGCCCGGGTCACCGTGGTGATCGCCGACGACATCGAGGCCCGTGACCGGATCACCCCGACCGTCCGGGCCACCACCCGGGCCCGGGTGACGCTCGGCCCGACCGGCCCCGCGGAGGGGCAGGCCGCACTCGGCACACCGCTGGACATCGTGCCGGCCGCGCACGCCCCCGCCGGGCGCGGCTATGCCCGGATCGGCGCCGGCGCACCGGTCCGCCTCCAGGTGCCGGCCACCGTCGACCCACTGGACGAGGACGCCCCGGCGCAGCTGCGCGAGGCGGTGATCGCCCTGCTGCCGCACCGAGACACCCGGACCGAGGCGGCCGCGCCGGTCGAGGCGCCGCCGCTCCCGGCCGGGCCGCCCCCGGCGGTGCCGGTGGAGCTGGACCCGGAGGCCGGACCGGTCGACCTCGCCAAGGGGCACCCCACCCTGCGCTCCCGCCCGCTCGGCTGAACGGGGCCGTCCGGACGGCCTTCGGCCGGGGCGGCGACGGGCGTCGTATCCCGTCCCGGTACGCTCCTCACGGAAAGCCCGATCGATCACCGCATGTGAAATAGGTGACACCTGGGGTGATATCACCGACCAGATGTGACAAATCGGGCGCTGGTGGGTACAAACAGGGACGGCACGACAGACGACGCATGTCCCGGGACGGGAATCTTCGTCGGAAGCCGAGCGTTGACCGAACGACGAAGAACAGCGACCACTAGTCCTGTGGGCCATAAGCCCGGGAGGCACGATTCATGAGCGAGCGAGCTCTCCGCGGCACGCGACTCGGGGCCACTAGCTACGAGACCGACCGCGGTATCGATCTGGCTCCCCGCCAGACCGTCGAGTACGCATGTCAGAACGGACACCGATTCGAGGTTCCTTTCTCGGTCGAGGCCGAGATCCCCTCGGCCTGGGAATGCCGTTTCTGCGGCCAGGAGGCAGTACTTCTCGACGGTGATGAGCCGGAGGAGAAGAAGACCAAGCCCACACGCACCCATTGGGACATGCTGATGGAGCGCCGGACGCGCGAGGAGCTGGAGGAGGTGCTGGCCGAGCGGCTGGCCGTACTCCGCTCCGGAGGGATGAACCTCGCGGTACACCCGCGGGACACCCGTAAGAGCGCCTGACCCCGCTCCCGCCCACGGCGGCGGGAGCACGCGAAAAGGGACCCTGGCCACCAGGGTCCCTTTCGCGTTGCCCGAAACCGGCTCCCGCCCGGGGAGCCGGGGCGACGGGACCGGAAGGCGGGGCGGCCCGGCGCGGGCCGCCCCGGCCGGGTCAGCCCTTGATCGGGGGCCGGTAGGTGGTGTCCGGGCCCTGCGGGCCGGCGCCGGGCTCGACCACCTCGCCCTGGATCACCTTGCCGTCCGGCCGGTGGATCCGCAGCTGCTCCTGGAGCCGCACGGCGTCCGCCAGCGGGTCCGCGCCGGTGGCCGCGGTGCTGCGCAGCGCCTTGTCGGCGAAACGGCGCCCGGCGGCCCGCCAGAGCGCCCGGGTGGGCGGGAAGATCAGGGTGAGCGCCAGGGCGTCCGAGAGGAGGCCCGGGACGATCAGCAGCAGGCCGGCCAGGACCGTCATGCTCGTCCCGGTCTGGGCCTGCTGCGGCTTCGGGTCACGGCTCTGTTCGAGCGCCGCCGACAGCGCCTTCGCCCCGGCCCGCTTGATCAGCGAACCACCGATCACGGCGCCGGCTATGAGCAGCAGGAGGACGGTGAGGCCGCCGAGCCGCGAGCCCACCTGGACCAGCAGCCAGATCTCCAGCACCAGCCAGGCGGTGATCAGCAGCGGCAGCACCCGCCGGAGCTTGCCGCGCGGGGCCGGACGGGCGGGGGTAGCTTGCTGGGTCACGGTACGAATCCACTCCAAGCGGTGCTCTGCGCGCCGCACGGGAGGTCCGGGCCGGCTACGGCACCACCTGGTGCAACGATCCTCAGGTGGCGGGTGTTCCGGCGGCGGGGCGCCGGCGGCGGCCGATCAGCACGGCCGCGCCGCAGGCCAGCAGGCCCGCGACGGCCAGCGTCCACTCGGGCGCGGCGCCGACGCGGTCGGCGACCGTGGTGCCGTCGCGCAGCGGGACGACGGCTGACAGCTCGGCGGCGGTCAGTTCCTCGGTGCGCTGGACCACCGAGCCGTCGGGGGCGATCACGGCGCTGATGCCGCTGGTGGCGGCGATCAGGACGGCCCGGCCGTGCTCGACGGCGCGCAGCCGGGACATCGCGAGCTGCTGCTCGGGCTGGCCGGTCTTGGCGTAGGTGGCGTTGTTGGTCTGGACGACCAGGACCCGGGCGCCCTTGTCCACGGTGTCGCGGACGATCTCGTCGTAGGCCACCTCGAAGCAGATCACGTCGCCGATCCGGGCCGGGCCGAGCTGCATGACGCCGTTGTGGTCGCCGGGGTAGAAGTCGCGGGCGACCCGCTGGAGGCGGGTGATCACCTTGGCGAGCTGGTCGCGGAACGGCACGTACTCGCCGAACGGGACCGGGTGCTGCTTGGTGTAGGAGGCGCCGGGACCGGTCTTCGGGTCCCAGACGATGCCCTCGTTCTGGACGTGCCGGCTGTCCGGGCCGTCGACCAGGGTGCCGACCAGGGTGGGCACGCCGATCGCCTTCACGGCCTCGTCGATGCGCTGGTAGGCGAGCGGGTCGCTGAACGGGTCGAGGTCGGAGGAGTTCTCCGGCCAGATCACGATGTCCGGGCGCTCGACCCGGCCGGCCTCGATGTCGGCGGCGAGCTTCTCGGTGGCGGCGGCGTGGTTGTTGAGGACCATCATCGGGCGGCCGAGGAAGTCCATGCCGGGGTTGGGCACGTTGCCCTGGACGAGGGCGACCTTGACCGTGTCGGCGGGCGCGGTGGGCACCGGGACGAGGTAGCCGGCCAGCAGGGCGGCGACCGCGCCGAGGGCGGCCAGCGCGGCGGCCCTCGGGGCCCTGCGGGGCCCGCGCAGGCGCAGCGCGGCCCAGGCCAGCAGGGCGCCGCTGAGGGCGACGGCGAAGGTCACCAGCGGGGCCCCGCCGAGCGCGGCGAGTGGGGTGTAGGGGGTGGCGGTGTTGGCGAAGGCCAGCCGGCCCCAGGGGAAGCCGCCGAGCGGGAGCCGGTCGCGCGCCCACTCCTGGGTGATCCAGAGGCAGCCGGCCCAGAGCGGCCAGCCGGGCAGGCGGGAGGTGACGGCGAGTCCGGAGCCGAGCGCCGCCAGGAAGAGGGCCTCGATGACGGACAGTCCGACGGTGGCGTCCCAGCCGATCACCCGCAGCCAGCTGAGCAGCAGCAGGAAGAACGGCAGGCCGAAGGCGAAGCCCGTCCAGGCGGCCTGGCGGGCGGTGCGGCCCCGGGTGAGCAGGGAGAGCGCGGCGACGCCGACCAGGGAGAGCGGCCAGAGGTCGAACGGCGGGAAGGCCAGGGCGAGCAGCAGCCCGCCCAGCACGGCCAGGCCGGTGCGGGGCAGCCCGGCGCGGACCTTGGCGAGGGCGCGGGCCGCCCGGCCGGGCCGGGGGGCCTGGTCGGGCGACTGGGGCGCGGTCCCGGACCGCTCCTGGGTGACGGGCATGGCCACCGGCGCACCATCTCTCTGGGGGAGCCGCCCCGCGGACCCGGGGGCATGCATGTTCGGACGCTGTCCGAAGAAGGTACCCCGGAAGGACACGGAACCGTGAGGTCAGGGTGGTAGCGACCGGGGCCGCCGCGAGGGTCTGACGACAGACCCTAGGCCCCGGCGGCCAGGTGGACGGTCCGGCCGCGGACGACGGTGCGCAGGCAGGCCGGGAGCGGACGGCCCGGGGTGAGGTCGGGCAGGCCGGGAGTGCCGGAGCGCGGGTCGGTGGACCAGCCGGCCACCCGGGAGTCGGGGGCCTGGACGACCAGGTCGTCGGCGGCCCAGATCGCGTAGCTGGCGACCGCCCCCGGGACGAGGACGCCGTCCTGGTCCCGGCCGAGCGCCCGCCAGCCGCCGCGGGTGTGCGCGGTGAAGGCGGCGCGGACCGAGATCCGGTGCTCGGGGGTGCGGTGGAAGGCGGCCGCGCGGACGGTGCCCCAGGGGTCGAGCGGGGTGACGGGGGCGTCCGAGCCGAAGGCGAGCGGGACGCCGGTCCGCAGCAGGGCGGCGAAGGGGTTGAGCGCGGCGGCGCGCTCGGCGCCGAGCCGCTGGACGTACATGCCGTCGGGGCCGCCCCAGGCGGCGTCGAAGGCGGGCTGGACGGAGGCGGTGAGGCCGAGTTCGGCGAAGGCGGCGACGGAGGTCTCGTCCAGGGCCTCGGCGTGCTCGACGCGGTGGCGCCGCGCCTTGACCCGGTCGGCGCCCACCCGCTCGCCGGCCGCCCGGACGCCATCGACGACGGCGGCGACGGCGGCGTCGCCGATGGCGTGGAAGCCGGCCTGGAGGCCCGCCTCGGTGCAGGCGGCGACGTGGTCGGCGACCTGCTCGGCGCTGAGGTAGGAGGTGCCGGTGTGGTCGGCGTCGGCGTACGGGCTGTGCAGGCAGGCGGTGTGCGAGCCGAGCGCGCCGTCGACGAAGAGGTCGCCGCCGGCGCCGACGGCGCCGAGCCGGCGGGCGGTCTCGACACCGCCCAACTCGCCCCAGTAGCCGAAGACTTCGGGGGTGTCGCCGTCGGCGGCGAGGGCGAGCAGGGCGGCCAGGTCGGTTTCGGAGGAGATCTCCGGGCCGGCGCACTCGTGCAGCGAGCCGATGCCGAGTTCGGCGGCGCGGGCGAGCGTGGCGCGCTGGGCGCGGCGGCGCTGTTCGGGGGTGAGGTGGGCGAGCGCGGTCTGCCGGACGGCGTGGTGGGCGTCCCGGGTGAGCGGGCCCTCGGCGGCGAAGCCGGGCCGCCCGGCCAGGCCGTCGGTGAGCGCGCGCAGCGCGGTGGTGGCGAGCGCGGAGTGCACGTCGGTCCGGGAGAGGTAGACGGCGGCGCCCCCGGCGGCCGCGTCGAGTTCGGCGAGGGTCGGCGGGCGGCCCTCGGGCCAGCCGGTCTCGTCCCAGCCGTGGCCGATGAGCACCCCGCCGGCCTCCGGCCGGTCGGCCGTGAAGGCGGCGACGGCGTCGAGCGCGGCGGCGAGCGAGGGGCTGCCGGTGAGGTCGAGGCCGGTGAGCGCCAGACCGGTGGAGGTGGCGTGCACATGGGCGTCGGCGAAGGCGGGGGTGACCAGTGCGCCGTCCAGCTCGACGATCTCGTCCGCGACGTCGGTGTACGCCTCGGCGGCGCCGTCGCTGCCGACCCAGGCGACGTGCTCGCCCTCGACGAGCATCGCGGTCGCGAAGGGGTCGGCGGGGCTGTAGACGGCGCCGCCGCGCAGCAGGACGGTCCGGGGGGTGCGTTCGGTCATGCGGCTAAGTCTGCACCTTCCCGCCCGCCCGTCCTCGGGCCGGGGGCCCACGGGTTCGTGGTCGGAGCGTTTCGGGGTGCCCGGCCGGGCCGCACCGCCGGAGCCGGCCGGGGCCGTGCGGTCAGAACTTCGGGGGGCGTGCCTCGTAGGGGGTGGAGAGGACGACGGTGGTGCGGGTGGAGACACCGGCCGCGCTGCGGATGCGCGCGAGCAGGTCCTCCAGGTCGCCGGGGGCGCCGACGCGGACCTTGAGGATGTAGTTCTCGTCCCCGGCGACGCTGTGGCAGGCCTCGATCTCGGGCAGGCCGGCGAGGCGTTCCGGTGTGTCGTCGGGGGCGCTGGGATCGAAGGGTTTGACCGAGATGAACGCGGTCAGCGCCAGATCGACGGCGTCGGGGTCGATGATCGCGGTGTAGCCGCGGATCACCCCGCGCTGTTCCAGGCGCCGCACACGCTGGTGCACCGCCGAGGTGGACAGGCCGGTGGCCTTGCCCAGGTCCGTGTAGCTCATCCGGCCGTCCTCAAGGAGCAGCTGGACGATGCGTTGGTCGAGATCCTCCACAAGGCGCAAACCTACCGGGTCGGGGGCGCGCGGGGCGCCGCGATGGGCGCACCCGGTGTCACCGGCGGTGGTGCGGGGTGCCGACCGGGCACATGCCGGACGAATGTGGCCAAGGACACACCTGGTGCATCACAGTGCAACAGGCCGCAGGGTTATGAGTCCGTGTCGCAGGGAAGTGCTGGTTGTGGCCCCGGGCGACCACGCCGGGCCCGATCCGAGGGGGATCACCATGCCTGCAACTGACCAGCGTTCGCTGAGCGCCGACGACGCCCACGATATGACCGGCCGCGAGGATCTCGCGGTCGCCCACGGCCCTGCGCCGGGGGTCGACCCCGGTGAGGGCGAGACCTGGGAGATCTTCCGGGTCCACTGCCCCGAGTGCCGGCGCCCGATAGCCCTGGTGGGCGACGAGGAGCGGCTCCCGCAGCACGCGGTGCTGCCGACCGCCTGGCACCCCTTCTCCCCCGCCCTCTGCCCCGGTTCCGGCACGTCGGCGGACGACCTGGCGGAGGTCGAGCCGACGGCGGACGCCGACGCCGACAGCCTGGAGGCGCTGCTGACGCTGCCCTCCGAACTCGACTGGCGCACCCAGCCGTTCTCGCACGCCGTGGCCCACCGCCCGGTGCGGACGGTGCCGGCCCCGGCCATCCCGGAGCAGCGCGGCCGGCTCGTCCGGCGCTGACCCCGCGGCCCCACCGCGCAGTCGACGGACGGCCACCCCGTGCAGGCGGGGTGACCGTCCGGCCCGGCCCCGGGCCCGCCCTACGCCTCCGGGCGTCGCTCCGCACCCTGGAGTGACGCCCGGAGGCCGTTTCCCGGGGGCTGCCCGGAGGCCGCCCCCGGAGGTCAGTCCTTGGTCAGGTGGCGGCCGATGACCAGGCGCTGGATCTGGTTGGTGCCCTCGACGATCTGCAGCACCTTGGCCTCGCGCATGTAGCGCTCGGCCGGGAAGTCCTGGGTGTAGCCGTAGCCGCCGAGCACCTGGACGGCGTCGGTGGTCACCCGCATCGCGGTGTCGGTGCAGAACAGCTTGGCCATCGCCGCCTCCTTGGAGAACGGCAGCCCGGCATCGCGGCGGCGGGCGGCGGTCAGGTAGAGCGAGCGGCCGGCCTCGATCTGGGTGGCCATGTCGGCGAGCATGAACGACAGGCCCTGGAACTCGGCGATCGGCCGGCCGAACTGCTTGCGGGTGCCCGCGTACTCCACCGCGAGGTCGAGGGCCGCCTGGGCGACCCCGATCGCGCAGGCGGCGATGCCGAGGCGGCCGGAGTCCAGTGCGGCGAGCGCGATCTGGAAGCCCTGGCCCTCGGTGCCGACCAGCCGCTCCCGGTCGACCCGGACCCCGTCGAAGTGCAGCTGCGCGGTCGGCGAGGACCGCATGCCCATCTTGTGCTCCGGCGGGGCGGCCGAGAGGCCGTCCGCCGTGCCGGGCACCAGCAGGCAGCTGATGCCGTGCGGGCCCTGCTCGCCGGTGCGGACCATGGCGCTGTAGAAGTCGGCCTGCCCGCCGTGGGTGATCCACGCCTTGGTGCCGCTGACCACGTACTCCTCGCCGTCCAGGTCGGCGCGGGTGCGCAGCGCGGCGGCGTCCGAGCCGGACTGCGGCTCGGAGAGGCAGTAGGCGCCGAGCTGCTCGCCGGAGAGCATGCCGGGCAGCCAGGCGGCGCGCTGCTCCTCGGTGCCGAAGGTGGCGAGGGCGTGGCAGGAGAGGGTGTGCACGCTGACGCCGAGGCCGATGGCCAGCCAGCCGGCCGCCAGCTCCTCCAGGACCTGCAGGTAGACCTCGTAGGGCTGCTCGCCGCCGCCGTACCGCTCCTCGTACGGGAGGGAGAGCAGGCCGGCCGCGCCGAGGGTCCGGAACACCTCGCGCGGGAAGCGGTCGGCGGCCTCGTCCTCCGCCGCGCGCGGCTGGATCTCGCGCTGGACCAGGTCCCGGGTGAGGCTCAGGAGTTCCCGGGCCTCCTCGCTCGGCAGCTGGCGGTCCACGGCTTTCGCAGGGGCGGGGGTCATGGCGGTTGGTCGCCTCCTCGATCGGGCACCGGGCCCAGGCGTGGCGGGCCCGACGCGGGTGTGGCAGGTCGGCCCGACCGGCACCGGGTTACGGTGAACGGCCGTTCACATGCGTGGCGAAGTGAGTATGCCCGATCGGGGCGCTGCCGTCACGACCTGCGGAGAATCACTGTCCGTACTGGAGTGCGAGCCGCCGTAGGGTTGCCGTTGTGGCTGCTTCCGTGACCCCTCACCCCCCGCTGCCGGGCAGGACCGCCCTCGCCGCCGACGACGCCCTGGGCGCGCTCGCCCGGGAGCTGCGCGCGCTTCCGCCGTCCTGCGGGCCGGTGCGGCTGGTCGCGGTGGACGGGCACGCGGGTTCCGGCAAGACGACCTTCGCGGGCCGGCTGGCCGGGGCGCTGGGGGGTGCGCCGGTGGTCCATCTGGACGATCTGGCCACGCACGCCGAGCCGTTCGGCTGGACCGGGCGGCTGCGCGGCCAGGTGCTGGAGCCGCTGGCCGCCG
Source organism: Kitasatospora sp. NPDC088351 (assembly GCF_040685575.1). Taxonomy (NCBI): domain Bacteria; kingdom Bacillati; phylum Actinomycetota; class Actinomycetes; order Kitasatosporales; family Streptomycetaceae; genus Kitasatospora; species Kitasatospora sp. NPDC088351. Next base: position 83,556 of record NZ_JBFBIL010000004.1, read on the forward strand.
GGCGGGACGCCGCGTACCAGGTGTACGACTGGACGCTGCGCCGGTTCGCCGGGACGGCCGTGGCGCCCGTCGCCCCGGTGGTCCTGGTCGAGGGGGTCGGCGCCGGGCGGCGCGGGGTGCGGCCGTGGCTGGCCCGGGTGATCTGGATGGAGCTGGCCGCCGAGGACGCCCGGCGCCGCGGGGAGGAGCGCGACGGCCCGGCGCTGGCGGAGTTCTGGGCGGGCTGGGCCCGGGCCGAATCCGCGCATTTCGCCGCCGATCCGAGCCGCCCGTACGCCGGGACGAGGGTCGACGGGGTGACCGGCCGGATCGCGCCGGGCACCGTCGGTGAACCTTCAACAACCCCTTGACCTGCGGTATCGCCAGGACTTACGTTCTCCCCAGTTGCCGGACTTCTTGATCGCGCAACACCGGACGCGGCATCCCCGGCTTGTTCCCCCGTGAGCCGGGGATGCCGTTCGGCCCCTCCCCCACCCGGCCCTCGGCCGCCCCGGGCCGGCCCCCGCGGCCTCCGTGATCGCCCAACGACCGCACCCCCGATCACATTTGACCCGGTGCGACACCCTTCCGGATCAGCGTCGCGCCGGTACGATTCCTGGAGGCGCATATGCGCCCCGGGGCTGTCGACCTCGGGCCGGCTCTCCGCACCCGACCCGCCGGCCGAGCCCCGAGGCACACCGCGGGGGGCGTGAGTGACGACGGTGGACAGTTCCGACGGCAACAACGCGGGCGGCCCGGGCCCGAACCGGCTCGCCGACCGCGCCTGGCTGCGTGCCATGGACGCCTACACGGCGGGCGCGTACGCCCGCGCGGAGGAGGAGTTCCGGGTGGCCGTCCGGCTGGACCCGGGGATGGCCGACGCCTGGCTCGGCCTGCACGCGCTGCGCAGCGACACCTCCGGCGCGCTGCTCGCGATGTACCGGCACCAGAAACGTTTCGGTGAGCAGCGCCGACGCCACCAACGCCCGCTCAGTTCCTGGTACTGGCTGGGCTGGTGGGTGCAGCCGGTGCTGGAGAACACCCGCGACCTCACCCTCGCCCATGCCTCGCACTGGCTGGACGGCCGCCATCTCGCCGAGCTGGAGCGGGCGTTGGAGCAGTGTCCGGCGCCCGCCGAGGATCCGTCGGCGCGCTTCCTGTACGCCTGCCGGTCCTATCTGCTCAAGGACTGGGAGCAGTTGATCCGGGACACCGACCGGCTGCTGGACGACCCGCTGCTCGGCATCGAGGCCGGACTGTTCGCGGGCATGGCGCGGGTCCGGCTGGACATGTGCGCGCAGGCGCAGGCACCGCTGGCGGCCTCGCTCGCCCGCTGCCGCTCCGAGCAGCCGCAGCGCAAGGAGTTGCGGTACTGGCTGGCGCGCTCGTACGAGGGGGCGGGGCGCAGCGCTGCGGCGCTGCCGCTCTACCGGGCGGTGCACCGGGCCGATCCGGCGTTCATGGACACCGCGGCCCGGCTGGCGGCGATCTCGGCCGAGGACGGTGTGGTCGACGCGCTGCTGGACGCCGCCGGTGCGGCCGGCCGGGAGACCGGGAGGCCGGGCGAGGCCTTCGACGACGCGGAGTTGGACGGTACGGGGATGGAGGCCGCAGGAGTGGACGCGGCCGACTTCGGGGCGGACTTCGGGGTCGGGTCGTACCCGGCGGAGTTCGGCGGGCCGGCGCAGGCGCCGGAGGAACCGGAGGCGGAGGCGGCTGCCGGGTCGGCCGTTCCGGTGCCGCCGGACGGAACGGCGGCACCCGTCGGGAGCGGTGGCGCCGGTGAGCCCGGCGGGCCGGGCGACACGGCGGAGGCGGGCGCCAACCAGGGCGCCGGGGCCCCGCCGCTGGCGGCCGGTGAACGCTCCGGCTCGCCGCTCCCGCCCGCCCCCGCCCCGCCGGGGGCCGGTACCGGTCCGGCGGCGGCACCTGGCGGGGCGGCGGCGCCCCGGACGGCGAGCCCCTTCACCGCCGAACGCGGCGGCGACGAGCGGGAGTTGGACGCCGCACTGGCCGAACTCTCCCGGATGGTCGGCCTGGAGCCGGTGAAGCGGCAGGTCCGGGCGCTCTCCGCGCAGTTGCGGATGTCCCGGCTGCGGACCGAACAGGGCCTGCCGGTGCAGCCCCCGAAGCGCCACTTCGTCTTCTCCGGCCCCTCCGGCACCGGCAAGACCACGGTGGCCCGCATCCTCGGGCGGGTCTTCCACGCCCTCGGGCTGCTCTCCGGTGACCATCTGGTCGAGGCCCAACGGGCTGACCTGGTCGGAGAGTTCCTCGGCCAGACCGCGGTCAAGGCGAACGAGCTGATCGACTCCGCACTGGACGGTGTGCTGTTCATCGACGAGGCGTACAGCCTCTCCAACTCCGGCTACAGCAAGGGCGACGCGTACGGCGACGAGGCGCTGCAGGTGCTGCTGAAGCGGGCCGAGGACAACCGCGACCGGCTGGTGGTGATCCTGGCCGGCTACCCGGAGGGCATGAACCGGCTGCTGGCCACCAACCCCGGCCTCAACTCCCGCTTCACCACCCGGGTCGACTTCCCCAGCTACCGCCCCGGCGAGCTGACCGCGATCGGCGCGGCCCTCGCCGACCGGGACGGCGACGGCTGGGACGAGGACGCGGGCGAGGAACTGGCGAGCATCTGCACCCATGTGGTCCGTGAGGGCTGGATCGACGACCTGGGCAACGGCCGGTTCATCCGCACCCTCTACGAGAAGTCCTGCGCCTACCGGGACCTGCGGCTCTCGATGCTGCGCGAGCCGCCGGGCCGGGAGGACCTGGCGACGCTGCGGCTGCCGGACCTGGTCCAGGCGTACGGCGAACTGATCGACGGCCGGGGCTGAGCCTCACGCCCCGGCCGTCGCACCCCGGCCGTCACGCCCGAGTCTTACAGCCCGGCCGGCCGGGTCACCCCTGGAGCAGCCGCGCCTCGCGCACCGGGTCGAGACCGACCGCCGGGCGGTCGGCCCGCTGCGGGGCGGTACCGCCGATCGAGCGCAGCCAGGACCAGGTGGACTCGACCGTCTCGGCGACCGGCCGGCAGCGCAGCCCCGCGGCCACCGCACGGCCGACGTCCGCCCCGTGCAGGAAGTCGCACAGTTCGCCCGGCGGCAGCCAGATCGGCAGCTCGGTCCACGGCTCGACGCCGGCCGCCAGAATCCGCTCGGGGTCGGTCCAGCGCAGCTCGGCGTCGGAGCCGGTGGTCCGGACGCAGGCCTCCAGCAGCTCCCCCATCGTGGCGTGCCCGGCCTCGCTGACCAGGTTGTACGGGCCGCCGAGGCCCGCCGCGACGGCGTCCAGCGTCCAGCCGGCGAGGTCGCGCGCGTCGATGTACTGAAGGCGCAGGTCGCGCGGGCCGGGGGCGAGCACCGGGCCGCCGCGCGCGATCCGGTCCAGCCACCAGGGCAGCCGGCCGATGTTCTCGTACGGGCCGAGGATCAGCCCGGCGCGGGCCAGCAGCGCACGCTCGCCGAACTCCGCGAGCACGGCGAGTTCGCCGCCGCGCTTCGCCTCCGCGTACGGCACCTCGCCGTCGGCGTCCGGCGAGGCCGCGACCACCGGGGCGTCCTCGTCCGCCCCGGCGGCGACCGGGGAGTCGTACACCGACCGGCTCGACACGTACGCGTAGTGGCCGACCCGGCCGGACAGCAGCCGCGCGGTGTCGCGCACCGCGACGGGCGCCCAGGACCAGGTGTCCACCACCGCGTCCCACTCCCCCTCGGCCAGCGCGGCCAGCCCGCCCTCGGCGGTCCGGTCACCGTGCAGGCTCGCCACCCCCTCCGGCGCCGCCTGCGACCCCCGGTGGAAGGCCGTCACCTCCCAGCCCCGTGCGAGCGCCTCCGCCGCGACGGCGCGGCCGACGAACTTCGTTCCACCCAGCAGTAGCAGCCTCATGCCGACCACCCTGCCTCCGGGCGGCCGGAATGGGAACAGCCGCACGCTCTGAGCGGAATCGCCCACAGCTGAAAGCCCGTCACCTCTGTGCCGGGACGGCGGGGCGGCGGGCCCGGAAACGGCACCGGACCGGGCACCCCCACGGGGCGCCCGGTCCGGTGGCCGGCCGGTCGGGGCTACGCCGCCGAGCGGTGGTCCGGGTCGTACACCTCGCCGACCAGCTCCTCCACCACGTCCTCCAGCGTGACCATGCCGAGCGTGCGCCCGTCCTGGTCCAGCACGGCGGCCAGGTGGCAGGAGACACGGCGCATCGCACCGAGCGCGTCGTCCAGCGGAAGCGTGCCGCGCAGCACCGTGATCGGGCGCCAGAGGCGGGCCGGGACGGGGGCCGACGGGTCCTCGACGTCGAGGATGTCCTTCAGGTGCAGATAACCCAGGTAGCCGTGGCCGGCCGGGTCGCCGTCGGCGACCGGGAAGCGCGAGAAGCCGGTGCGCAGCGCCAGCTCCTCGATCTGCGCGGCGGTCACCTTGGTGTCCACGGTGACCAGCTGCTCGGGCTTGAGCAGCACGTCCGTGAGCGGGCGGCGGCCCATCTCCAGGGCGTCCTCCAGCCGCTCCTGGCGGTCCTCGTCGAGCAGGCCGGCGTCCCGGGAGTCGACCAGCAGGTACATCAGCTGCTCGGTGGTGAAGACGGACTCCACCTCGTCCTTGGCCTCGACCTTGAACAGCTTGAGCACGCCGTTGGCGAAGGCGTTCAGGAAGCTGATCACCGGCGCGAGCCAGCGGGCCAGGCGGTCCAGCGGCGGGCCGAGCCAGAGCGCGGCCTTCTCCGGACCGGCCAGGGCCATGTTCTTGGGCACCATCTCGCCCACCACCATGTGCAGGAAGACCACCACGGCGAGCGCGATCCCGAACGAGAGCGGGTGCATCAGCCCACTGGGAATGCCGATCGCGTGGAACGGGCCCTCCAGCAGGTGGGCGATGGTGGGCTCGGCGAGCGCGCCGAGACCCAGCGAACAGACGGTGATGCCGAGCTGGGCGGCGGCGAGCATCGCGGAGACGTTGGAGAGCGCGTGCAGCACGGTGCGGGCGCGCTTGTTCCCGGCCTCGGCGAGCGGTTCGATCTGGCTGCGCCGCACCGAGATCACGGCGAACTCGGCGCCGACGAAGAAGGCGTTGCCGAGGAGCAGGAGTACGGCGACGGCCAGTTGGAGCGCGGTCATCGGTTCCCGTCCTCGGTGTCGCCGAAGTGGTGGTGCTCGGCGGTGCGTTCCACCCGCACCCGGCTGGTGCGGTGCCGGTCGACGGCCTCCACGGTGAACCGCCAGCCCGGCAGCTCGGCCTGCTCACCCGGGACGGGCAGCCTGCCGAGCAGGTCGGCGACCAGGCCGGCCAGGGTCTCGTACGGACCGTCGGGGGCGTGCAGGCCGATGGCCTCCAGCTGGTCGGTCCTGGCCCGGCCGTCGGCCGCCCAGACGGGCAGCCCGTCCACGGGCGGCAGCGGGACCAGTTCGGGGGTGTCGGCGGGGTCGTGCTCGTCCTGCACGTCGCCGACGATCTCCTCGACGATGTCCTCGACGGTGACGACGCCGGCGGTGCCGCCGTACTCGTCGACCACGATGGCCATCGGCTGGAGCCGGCGCAGCTGGTCGAGCAGCCGCTCGGCGGGCAGGGTCTCGGGCACCAGCAGCGGCGGCACCGCGAGTTCGGCGACCCGGACCAGTCCGCGCCGGGCCGACGGGACGGCGAGGGCGTCCTTGAGCGTGACGGTGCCGGTGACCTCGTCCAGGCTGTCGGTGTAGACCGGGAAGCGGGAGAGGCCGGTCGCCCGGGTGAGGTTGAGGACGTCGGCGGCGCTGGCGTCGCGCTGGAGGGCGGCGACGTCGACGCGCGGGGTCATCACCGACTCGGCGGTGAGGTTTCCGAGTCCGAGGGTCCGCACGAAGAGCGTGGCCGACTCCTCGTCTATCGCGCCCGCCTTGGCGGAGTGCCGGGCGAGCGAGAGCAGTTCGGCGGGGGTGCGGGCGTGGCCCAGCTCCTCCTGCGGCTCGATGCCGAAGGCGCGGACCGTCCGGTCCGCGGCCCCGTTGAGGAAGCTGATCAGCGGGCGGCAGACGAAGGAGAACGCCATGTGCGGGGCGGCCACCGCACGGGCCACCTGGAGCGGCCGGGAGATCGCCCAGTTCTTCGGGACGAGCTCGCCGATCACCATCTGCACCACCGTGGCCAGCAGCATGCCGATGATGACGGCGGCGCCGCGGGCAGCCGAGTCGGGCAGGCCGACGCCGGTGAACAGCGGCTGGAGCAGGACGGAGAGCGCCGGTTCGGCGAGCATGCCGACCACCAGCGAGGTGACGGTGATGCCGAGCTGGGCGCCGGAGAGCTCGAAGGAGAGGTGCCGCAGCGCCCGGGACACGCGGCCGGCCTTGGCGTCGCCGCTCTCGGCGGCGCGGTCCACCGCCCCGCGCTCGACGGTGACGAAGGCGAACTCGGCGGCCACGAAGAGGCCGTTCGCGAGGATGAGGAGAAGGGCCGCGAACAACAGCAGCCAGGCGGTGATCACAGTGCCGCCTGCCTTCCAACGGTCGGAAGTAGGGCGGCGCAGGTACTACCGGACGGATCGTCCATCGAGGGGAAGTGTCACTCCTCAGGTCGTTTTCGGGTAGGGCAGAACCTTTGCCCTACTTTTACCAGCGTAAACCATACCCGGACGGGCGTAGGGAGCCTGTTCGGACCCGCCGGACCCGCTGTTTCGCAGGTGGGGTCCGGTCGGGTCCTCAGGTCCGGCGGGCCGGGGCGGGTCAGGCCCGGCCGCGGCCCTCGACCAGGTCGCGCAGCGCCCGGGCGTCCGCGATGGCCTGGGCCTTGCCGACACCGGACTGGATGCCGACCGCGGCGAGCGAGGTGCCGTCGGCCAGGTCGAGGGTCGCCCACGGGTCGCCCTGGCGGAAGTTGACCCGGACGATCTCGGCCCAGGCCAGCCGTCGGCTGCGGACGAAGTTGACCACGGTGACGCCGTCGGCGTCGGCGCTGACCCGGGGGCGGGCCAGCATCACACCGACGCCCGCGAACAGCACCCCGCTGAGCACCATCATGATCCGGTCGTTGAGCTGCCAGTTCTCCGGGAGCGCGACGGCGATCGCGACGAACATCACGACCAGCAGGGCGCAGACCGGCAGCAGGACGGCCCGGGTGCGGCGCGGCGCCCAGGTGACGGGAAAGGCGGCGGGGGTGGACACGTGGGTCTCCGAGGGGGTTCCGGGGTTCCGGGAGGTGCCGGTCACGGGGGGGGGGATGTCGAGGAAAAGGGCGGGGACGCGTTCGGCGTCCCCGCCCTATTCAATCGCGGCTTAACTCCGCGGCCGGGACCGCGGGGGGTCAGAGGCGGCAGGCGTGGATGTTGGTGACCAGGATGGCGCGGGCGCCGATGTTCCACAGGTCGTCCATGATCCGCTGGGCCTCCTTGCGGAGCACCATCGAACGGACGGCCACCCAGCCCTCGGTGTGCAGCGGGGAGACGGTCGGCGACTCCAGGCCGGGGGTCAGCGCGACGGCCGCGCTGACGTGCTCGGCGCGGATGTCGTAGTCCATCAGCACGTAGCGGCGGGCCACCAGCACACCCTGGAGGCGGCGCAGGAACTGCTCCACGCCCGGGTCGGACTCGGCGCCCTTGGGGCGGATCACCACGGCGTCGGAGACCAGGATCGGCTCGCCGAACACCTCCAGGCCGGCGTTGCGCAGGCTGGTGCCGGTCTCCACCACGTCGGCGATCACATCGGCGACGCCGAGCTGCACCGCGGTCTCCACCGCGCCGTCCAGCTTGGTGACGGTGGCCTTCACCCCGTGGTCGGCGAGGTGCTGCTCGACCAGGCCGGTGTAGGAGGTGGCGATCCGCAGGCCCTCCAGGCCCTGCACGTCCTTGACCTCCACGCCCTCCGGGCGGGCGAAGCGGAAGGTGGAGCCGCCGAACCCGAGGGCCAGCACCTCCTCCGCGTTGGAGTGCGAGTCCAGCAGCAGGTCGCGGCCGGTGATGCCGATGTCCAGCCGGCCGGAGCCGACGTACACGGCGATGTCGCGCGGACGCAGGAAGAAGAACTCGACCTGGTTGTCCGGGTCGACGAGGACGAGCTCCTTGGGGTCCTTGCGCTGCCGGTAGCCGGCCTCATGGAGCATCTCCGCCGCGGGACCCGAGAGCGAACCCTTGTTGGGGACGGCGATGCGCAGCATGGAGGTCGGTTCCTTACCTGTTGGTGGGTGGGGTGTGCGGTTCGGGCCGGTTCAGAGGTACTTGTAGACGTCGTCGAGCGTCAGCCCGCGAGCGACCATCATCACCTGAAGGTGGTAGAGGAGCTGGGAGATCTCCTCGGCGGTCTGTTCGTCCGACTGGAACTCGGCGGCCATCCAGACCTCGGCGGCCTCCTCGACGACCTTCTTGCCGATCGCATGAACGCCCTGCTGGACGAGCTGCGCGGTACGGGAGGACGAGGGGTCGCCGGTGGCGGCCTTCTGCTGGAGCTCGGTGAAGAGCTCCTCGAATGTCTTCGAAGCCATGATGGGAGTCACCTTACGGCGTGCGGGCTTACGGGCGGTAAACGGTCCCGGACCGTGGACGGTCCAGTGGACGTCCACGGTCCGGGACCGCGGGTGGGCCGGGCCGGGCGGTCAGGCGGCCCGGCGCAGCGCCGCGGCGGTGGCGACGGCGGCGGTGACGGCCTCGTGGCCCTTGTCCTCGGCGGAGCCGGGCAGGCCCGCGCGGTCGAGCGCCTGCTGCTCGTCGTCGCAGGTCAGGACGCCGAAGCCGACCGGTACGCCGGTGTCGACGCTGACCTGGGTGAGGCCGACGGTGGCGGCCTGGCAGACGTAGTCGAAGTGCGGGGTACCGCCGCGGATGACGACGCCGAGGGCGATCACGGCGTCGTAGCCGCGGTCGGCGAGCCGCTTGGCGGCGACCGGCAGCTCGAAGGTGCCGGGCACCCGCAGGACGGTCGGTTCGGCGATGCCGAGCTCCTTGAGGGCGCGGTCGGCACCGTCCAGCAGCCCGTTCATCACCTGGTCGTGCCACTGGGCGGCGATCACGGCGACCTTCAGGTCGGCGGCGTCGTCGATGGTCAGCTGGGGGGCTCCGTGGCCGCTCATGTGCGTACTTCCTCTTCTCACGGGTGGGCGGGGCCTCGCGGGGCCCGCCGGTCGTCCTGGGGTGCGGGGCGGTCGGTTCAGGAGCCGAGGCCGGGCAGGTCGTGGCCCATCCGGTCGCGCTTGGTGCGCAGATAGCGCAGGTTGTGCTCGCCGGCCGGGGTCTCGACCGGCTCGCGGCCCTTGACCTTGAGGCCGTGCTCGGTGAGCGCGGCGAGCTTGTCGGGGTTGTTGGTGAGCAGGGTGAGCGAGCGCACGCCGAGGTCGCCGAGCATCTGGGCGCCGATGCTGAAGTCCCGGGCGTCGGCGGGCAGGCCGAGGTCGAGGTTGGCGTCCACCGTGTCGCGGCCCTGTTCCTGCAGCTCGTAGGCGCGCAGCTTGTGCGCCAGGCCGATGCCCCGGCCCTCGTGGCCGCGCATGTAGAGCACGATGCCCCGGCCGGCGGCGGCGACCTTGCGCAGCGAGGCCTCCAGCTGGGGGCCGCAGTCGCAGCGCAGCGAGCCGAACACGTCGCCGGTCAGGCACTCGGAGTGGACCCGGACGAGGACGTCCTCGCCGTCGGGGAGCCGGCCGTCGGCGTCCAGGCCGCCGGCGACCAGGGCGATGTGCTCGATGCCGTCGATCGTTCCCCGGTATCCGACGGCGGTGAACTCGCCGTGGACGGTGGGCAGCGCGGTGACGGCGGCCCGGTCCACGTGGAGCTCGGTGCGGCGGCGGTAGGCGATCAGGTCCTCGATGGAGATGATGGCCAGGCCGTGTTCGCGGGCGAAGGCGACCAGTTCGGGCAGCCGGGCCATGCTGCCGTCGTCGTTGACCACCTCGGCGATGGCGCCGGCGGGCGGCAGTCCGGCCAGCCGGGCCAGGTCGACGGCGGCCTCGGTGTGGCCGGGGCGGACCAGGACGCCACCCTCGACGGCGCGCAGCGGGAAGATGTGCCCCGGGCGGGAGAGGTCGCCGGGCTCGGTGCCGGCCGAGGAGAGCAGCCGGACGGTGCGGGCCCGGTCGGCGGCGGAGATACCGGTGGAGACGCCGTCCCTGGCGTCCACCGAGACGGTGTAGGCGGTGCCCTTGCGGTCCTCGTTGACCTGGGTCATCGGCGGGAGCCTGAGGCGGTCGAGGTCGGCACCAATCATCGGAACGCAGACCACGCCGGAGCTGTAGCGGATGGTGAAGGCCATCAGCTCCGGGGTGGCGGCGGAGGCCGCGAAGACGATGTCGCCCTCGTTCTCGCGGTCCTCGTCGTCGACCACGATCACCGGGCGGCCGAGCGCGATGTCGGCGACGGCCCGCTCGACGGGGTCGAGGGCGAGGTCTTCCTCGGTGGCGGGGCTGGTGCTCATGCGGAGGCTCCCTGGAGGACGGTGTCGTTCGCGGGGCGGGCCGTGCGGCCGCGCAGCCACCAGGCGCGCAGACCGAGCATGACCAGGACGAAGTAGATGCTGTAGGTGAGGCCGGAGAAGACCAGGCCGTTGTTGAAGGCGAGCGGGACGCCGACCAGGTCGACGGCGACCCAGGCGAACCAGAACTCGACCCAGCCACGGGCCTGGGCGATCATCGCGGTCAGCGTGCCGACGAAGATGTAGGCGTCCGGCCAGGCGTCCCAGGAGAGTTCCGGGAAGACGGTGAACAGGGCGCCGACGGCGAGGGTGCCGAGCACGGTACCGCCGATCAGCAGGGCGCGTTCCCGGCCGGTGGCGAAGCGGATCTGAACGCCGCCCTCGCCCCGCCGGCCGCGCCGCCACTGGGTCCAGCCCCAGATCGCGGCGAGGATCACCACGAACTGCTTGCCCACGCCGCCGCTGAGGTGCGCGGACCAGTAGGCGCCCACCAGGACGACGCCGGAGAGCAGTTGGACGGGCCAGGTCAGCCGGGAGCGGAGCCAGCCGAGGGCGAGTGCGGCCAGGCCGAGCAGGTTGCCGATCATGTCGGACCGGTAGACGTCCTGGCCGAGCAGGTGCATGGTGCCGTTGAGCCAGTTCACGAGGCGTCCTTGGCGGTCTCGGTGGGGACGGGGGGCAGGGCGCGGTCGGCGAGCAGGCGCTCCACGTACTTGGCGAGGACGTCCACTTCGAGGTTGACGCTCTCGCCGACGGCCTTGGCACCGAGCGTGGTCAGCGCGAGGGTGGCGGGGATGAGGCTGACGGTGAAGGTGTCGCGGGCGGCCTCGACCACGGTGAGGCTGATGCCGTCCACGGTGATCGAGCCCTTCTCCACCAGGTAGCGGGAGATGGTGGCGGGCAGCGAGAAGCGCAGGACCTCCCAGCGGGGCAGGCCGTCGGCGCCGAGGTCGCCGGGTGCGCGGTTCAGCAGGGTGGCGGTGCCGTCGACATGGCCCTGGACGAGGTGTCCGCCGAGCCGGGCGCCGAGGGCCATGGCGCGTTCGAGGTTGACCGGGGAGCCCGGCCCGAGCGCGCCGAGGCTGGAGCGGCTGAGCGTCTCGGCCATCACATCGGCGCTGAACTCGCCACTGTTGGAGGCCAGTTGATCGGGGGTGTCGACAACGGTCAGGCAGACGCCGTTGACCGCGATGGAGTCGCCGTGGCGCGCGCCCTGACAGACCACCGGGCCGCGCAGACGGATTCGCGAGGAGTCGCCGATCTTCTCGATCGACACGACCTCGCCGAGCTCTTCGATGATGCCGGTGAACACCCGGGTTCTCCTCGCGCTTGGGGCGCGGACTCCGGGGCGGCACTGGGAGATGACACGGACGGGCATGGACACACCCGGGCTCACGGCAGCACCCGTCACCGGGGTCGCCGAAGCCGCCGGGAAAGAGAACTCCCCCGTCGGGTACGCCTCCCGCGGTCCACCGGGGGACCACGGGTACTGCTCATCGTCCGCCGCGCACGCCTCCCATCCGGACTTTAACCGTCGGTCCAGGAATTTCACCTGGTCAACCGGCCGCTGGCTGCGGACGGGTCGCGGACTGTAACCGCCGGTTCGGATTTTCACCGACCCCGGAGTGCGCTGAACGTCACTGCTACTACTGCCGTCATTGTGCCATGGCCCGTGCGGGCCGAGGGAGGGGCTTTCGCTGTGGGCTGTTTCACGCCCCGGACGGGAATGCGCCGGGGTGCGCGGGAGCGCCGGGTCGGCGGCGCACACGCCGGGCGCGAGGGACCGTCAGGGCTCCGGCGGTGTCTCGTCGGCGGTGCGGCGTGGCCGGCCGACGCTCGGCGGCGCTCAGGGTCCGGTGGAGGGCCGCCGGACGGCGGGGTGGAGGTGCGGTCGAACCGGCGGGCCGGGACGGCCGGGCGCCCGGTGGCGCGGCGGGGTGCGGGGAGCGCACGCTGGTGGTGGAGGCGGAACGAGGCCGCGCCGGGACGGCGGCCACCGTCCGCCCGGACTTCTGGAGGTGCGAGCGCGATGGCCAAGTTCATGGATGTCCACCACGGCATGACCGGCATCACCGACGAGGATCTTCGCAGGGCCCACCAGGCCGACCTGGCGGTCGAGGCCGACGAGGGCGTGCACTTCGAACACGCCTGGGGCGACCCCGAGTCGGGCACCGTCTACTGCCTCTCGGAGGCGCCGTCCAAGGAGGCCGTCCAGCGCGTCCACGAGCGCGCCGGCCACCCGGCGGACGAGATCCACCCGGTGCCGATCACGGCCTGACCGCGGCGCGAGCGGTCCGGGGCGCGGCGGGCCGACCGGTGCGCCGGTCGGCGAACCGGTGGCCGCGGGTCGGCCTGGCCGGCCCGCCTGGCCTGTCTGGCCCGCCCGGCCCGTCCGGCCCGCCTGGTCAGAAGACCGGGCCGGGCGTGAAGTGGGAGACCTCGGGCGGGTGGACGAGATGGCGCAGCTCTCCCTCGGACCAGACCGGCCGGATCCGCCACATCGGCCCGGCGTAGTCGCGCAGGGCGGCCTCGTCCCGCCACCGGGTGAGCACCATGATCCGCCGGCCGTCGTCGGTCACCGAGCGCAGCAGCTCGCCGCCGAGGCAGCCGTCGATCTTCCCGAGCTCCGGGAGCACCCGCGTGGTCAGCAGCGCACAGAACTCTTCGGCGTGCCCGGCCACGACCTGCCCGGACCAGAGTCTGACGATCACGGCCACCACCTCCGACGGGAACCCCTGCTCCATTATCCGCACAAAACCGCAGGTGGGAAGGGTGCGGACGATCGTTCGAAGGGTGTGCCCCGAGGGTTCGGGCAAGGGCTCCGCTAGATTTTCGGTATGACCAGCACACCGGAAACTGTCGCTCCGTCAACCGCCGGGCCGGACCGTCCGGGGGGCCTGTTCGCAGCCCTCGACGCGAACGCCGTCCGGGATGCCGCGCAGCTGCGGGAGATCTACGAGCAGCCGAGCGACCACGCCCGGCGCAAGCAGGTGGACCACCTGCACGAGGTCGCCCGGCGGCTGATCGCCTGCTCGTCGCTGGTCTTCGTGGCCAGCGCCGACGCGGCCGGGCGCTGCGACGTGTCGCCGCGCGGCGGGCCGGCCGGGCTGGTGTCGGTGCTGGACGAGTACACGCTGGCCATCCCGGACGCCACCGGGAACAAGCGGCTGGACACCCTGCACAACATCGTCGAGACCGGACAGGTCGGGCTGATCTTCGTGGTGCCGGGCCGGGACACCACGCTGCGGGTCAACGGGCGGGCCTGTGTCTCCACCGACCCGCGGCTGCTGGAGCAGCTGACGGCGGTCGGCAAGCCGCCGCGCAGCGCGATCGTGGTGGCGGTCGAGGAGGTCTACTCGCACTGCCCGAAGGCGTTTCTGCGGGGCTCGGCGTGGAAGCCGGAGAACTGGCTCGACAAGGCCGCGCAGCCCAGTTCGGCCGAGGTCACCCTCTCGCACCTGCGCGACCCCTCGCTGACCGTCGAGATGATCGAGCAGAACGAGCGGGAGGCGCTGCTCTACCGCTACGAGTAGGGCGGGCGGCCGGAGCGCGGGGCGCGGGCCGGCCCCGGAGACCTCTCGGGACCGGCCCGCGCGGTCGCGGCCGGTTCGGGCCGCGGCGGCTCAGACCACAGCGGCTCAGACCGCGGCCTTGGCGACGTCGACCACCGTGGCGTCGGCGGCCGCCCGCTGGACGGCCTCGATGCCCTTGCGGGCGGCGTCCTTGCTGGCGTATCCCTGGCCGGTGGCGACGATCTCGCCGTTGCCCGCCTTGAGCCGGAAGCGGAACTTGCCGCCGGCGTCCTCGTAGACCTCGAACTTGCCCGGCATCCGGGCCACCTCCTCGACGGGGCGCACGGCGCGCCCCTCCAGCACCGTGCGCCCGGCCGGACACCGGCCGCACCCGGTCGGCGGCCGGACGGGTGATGGACGGGCGGTCACGGGCAGGCGGGCGGTGCCGGGGCCGTTCGCGGAGGTGCCGGGGCGGCGGGCGGTGGTTTGAATGGACGGATGGAGTGCGCGTTCTGTGCGGTGGTGGCGGGTGCGGCCCCCGCGCACCGGGTGCTGGACGACCGGGTGGCGGTGGCCTTCCTGGACCGGCGGCCGCTGTTCCCCGGCCATGTCCTGGTCGTGCCGCGCGCCCACCACCCCACGCTGGCCGACCTGCCGGTGGCCGAGGTCGGCCCGTTCTTCCTGCGGGTGCAGCGGGTGACGGTGGCCGTGGAGCGCGGGCTCGGGGCGGCGGGCAGCTTCGTGGCGGCGAACAACCGGATCAGCCAGTCGGTGCCGCATCTGCATGTGCATGTGGTCCCGCGCAATCCGAAGGACGGGCTGCGCGGCTTCTTCTGGCCGCGCGGGACGTACCCGGACGAGGCGGGCGCGGCGGAGGTCGCCGCGCGGCTGCGCGCGGCGCTCGGTCCGTCGGAGTAGCGCCCGGCGGGGGTGCCCGTCCCGGGGTGGCGCCCACCCCGGGTGGCGCCGCGGCTCAGTCGGCCGCGGCGAGGCGGGTGGTGAAGCTGAACCGGTCGCCGCGGTAGAGCGAGCGCACCCGTTCCAGCGGGACCCCGGTCGCGTCCCTGGTGAGCCGGTGCAGCAGCAGCATCGGCAGGGCCGGCGGGGTGCCGATCAGCAGCGCCTCGCGCGGGGAGGCGAGCACCGTCTCGATCCGCTCCTCCGCCACGCCGAGCCCGATGCCCGCCCGCTCCCGCAGGAAGGCGTAGAACGACGAGCCCGGATCGAAGTCCCGGTCCAGCGCGGGCACCCGGGCCACCGCCAGGTAGGTGCTCTCCAGGCCGACCCGTTCGCCGTCCGCGAGCAGCACCCGTTCCAGATGCCAGACCCGCTCCCCCGCCGCCAGCCGCAGCCGGCCGGCCAGTTGGGGGTCGGCGGCGAGCTGCTCCAGGCCGATCAGGGTGCGGCCGGGGACGTGACCCTGCCGGCGGACCCCCTCGGTGTAGCTGGCCAGCGACAGCGGCTGCTCCAGCTTCGGCCCGGCCACCACGGTGCTGCGGCCGCGCCGGCGGACCCGGCCCTGGATCAGCAGGTCGCGCAGCGCCTGGCGGAGGGTCTCGCGGGCCACCTCGAAGCGGACGGCGAGCTCACGCTCGGTCGGCAGCACGCCGCCCTCGCCGAGTTCGTCGAGCAGTGACTCCAACTGCCCTTTGACCGCATAGTACTTGGGCACCCGCCCGTGCTCCGGGATACCCGATCTGATCGGCCCGCCGGGGCCGGACGGGACGGCGGGGCCGGGGGTGTCGTCCATCCGGCCATCCTCCCAGACCGGGTCGGCCCGGACCGAATCCGGCCGACGGTCCATCATGTTACCCCCGAACCCCTTGACAGGTATAGACCATTCCGCTTGAGTCTGGGTCAGCCCCGTACCGGCCCCAGCCCCGGTCGGCCCGTCCCCCACGACGTGCCCTCGCACGGGGCCGGCCCCCCTGCCCCGACAGTCCCTACCTCCACGACCGTGCGGCCCCCACCGCACAAGGGGTGATGAAGTGTCATTGAAACGCCTGCTCGCGCTGGTCTCCGCCGTGGTCACGGCGCTGGCGGTCGCGCTGCTGCTGCCCGCCGCCTCCGCCAACGCGGCGGCCTGCGCCACTCCCTGGAACGCGGCCACCGCGTACACCGGCGGCGCGGCCGTCTCCTACAACGGGCACAACTGGTCCGCGAAGTGGTGGACCCAGAACGAGACCCCGAGCACCACCGGTACCGGCGTCTGGGCCGACCAGGGCGCCTGCGGCGGCGGCCCCACCGACCCCACGCCGACCCAGGGCTCCTGCGTCTACCCCGACTGGGTCGCCGGGCGCACCTACACCACCGGCACGATCGTCCGCTACACCAACGGCGGGTTCTACCGGGCCACCCATGACAACCCGGGCTACGACCCGGTGATCAGCACCTGGTACTGGGAGCCGTACACCTGCGGCACCACGCCGACCGGCACCCCCTCGCCGACCCAGACCCCCAACCCGGGCGGATTCCCGGTCAGCCAGGCCCAGTTCAACCAGATGTTCCCGAACCGCAACCCCTTCTACACCTACCAGGGCCTGCTGGACGCCACCAGCGCCTACCCGGCCTTCGCCGCCACCGGCAGCGACACCGTCCGCCGCCAGGAGGTCGCGGCCTTCCTCGCCAACGTGAACCACGAGACCGGCGGCCTGGTCTACGTCGTCGAGCAGAACACCGCCAACTACCCGCACTACTGCGACGCTTCGCAGCCGTACGGCTGCCCGGCCGGGCAGGCCGCGTACTACGGTCGCGGTCCGATCCAGCTGAGCTGGAACTTCAACTACAAGGCGGCCGGCGACGCCCTGGGCATCGACCTGCTGCACAACCCCAACCTGGTGCAGACCGACCCGGCCGTCGCCTGGAAGACCGCGCTCTGGTACTGGAACACCCAGACCGGCCCGGGCACGATGACCCCGCACAACGCCATGGTCAACGGGGCCGGCTTCGGTGAGACGATCCGCAGCATCAACGGCACCCTGGAGTGCAACGGCGGCAACCCCGCCCAGGTCCAGAGCCGGATCAACTCGTACCAGAGCTTCACCCAGATTCTCGGCACCACCCCCGGTGCCAACCTGAGCTGCTGACGGCCCGCCGTCGGCAACCCCGCTCCCGCCGCTCCCC
Source organism: Kitasatospora sp. NPDC088351 (assembly GCF_040685575.1). Taxonomy (NCBI): domain Bacteria; kingdom Bacillati; phylum Actinomycetota; class Actinomycetes; order Kitasatosporales; family Streptomycetaceae; genus Kitasatospora; species Kitasatospora sp. NPDC088351. The sequence continues at coordinate 100,534 of NZ_JBFBIL010000004.1, forward strand.
CGGGTACCCCACGGCACTCGTCGGCTCCCCGGCGCCTGCCCCCGGAAAGCGGCGGGGGCGAGCTCCGGAGACGCCCTAGGCTCGCTGTCATGAGCAATCTTGGCAGCCTTGTCCAGCAGACCGCCGACCGGGTCGCGGCCCAGCAGGTCGGTGTGGTGGTCGCCGGGCTGGCCGGGGGTGCCGCGGAGATCCGCGGCGCCGGACGCACCGGCGGTCCGGACGGCGGTGTGCCCGGCCCGGGCACCCTGTTCGAGATCGGCTCGGTGACGAAGGTCTTCACCTCGCTCGCCCTGGCGCGGCAGGTGCTCACCGGTTCGGCCGCCCTGGACGAACCGCTCTCCGCCGCCCTGGCGGACGCGCTGCCGGCCGGCGCCGCCGTCCCGGCCAGGGGCGGCAAGGCGATACGGCTGCGGCACCTCGCCACCCACACCTCGGGGCTCCCCCGCCTGCCCGCCGGGACACGGCTGCCCGCCCTGCTCCACCCGCGCAGGCCCGATCCGTACGCCCGCTGCACCAGCGACGCCCTGCTGGCCGGGCTCGCCCGCACCCGGCTGCGCGCCGCGCCCGGGCGCAGCTTCCGCTACTCCGACCTCGGCGCCGGGCTGCTGGGCCTGGCGCTCGCCCACCGGGCCGGCACCGGGTACGAGGAGCTGGTGGCACGGGAGGTCTGCGGGCCGCTCGGGCTCGCCGACACCGTGGTGACGGTCGGCGGGGAGCGGTCCGCCCGGCTCGCCCAGGGCCACACGCCGGGCGGGCGGCCCGTACCCGGCTGGCGCCTGGCCGACCTGGCGGGCGCCGGTGCGCTGCGCTCGACCGCCGCCGACCTGGTGGTACTCCTGCGCGCGCAGCTGGCGTCCGGGCGGGAGAGGGAGGCGCCGCTGTCCCCCGCGATAGCGCTCACCCGCGAGGTGAGGCACCGGGTGAACCCGTTCGCCTGGACGCATCTGGGCTGGCTGGGCCACCGTCTCCACGCCCACCAGGGCGGCCATCTGCAGATCTGGCACAACGGCGGCACCGGGGGCTTCCGGTCCTTCGTGGCCTTCGATCCCGAGAAGCAGGTGGGCGTCGTCGTGCTGGTCAACACCCGCCGTTCGGCCGACGCGGCGGGCACCGCGCTGCTGCGCAGGCTGCAGAAAGAGTTCGCGACAGCCGGGTAGGCGCCAGCCGGGCGGGGGACGGATCCGGCACGGGCCGGGGAGCGGGAGGAGGCCGCGATGGCGGTGGCACCGGGAGGCGCGCTCTCCGGCGTCCACCCGGTGGAACTGCTCGCCCACACCCTGCGGGCCCTGATCGGGCCCAGCGGAACCGACCCGGCGCTGGTCGACGACGTGATCGGCGGCTGCGTCGGCCAGGTCGCCGAGCAGGCGATGAACACCACCCGCTACGCCTGGCTGTCGGCCGGGCTGCCGGAGTCCGTCCCGGCGACCACGGTCGACCGGCAGTGCGGCTCCTCCCAGCAGGCCGTCCACTTCGCCGCCCAGGGCGTGCTCGCGGGCGCGTACGACGTGGTGGTGGCCTGCGGGATCGAGTCGATGAGCCGGGTGCCGATGTGGTCGAACGTGCCGCCCGGGGCGGACCCGTTCGGCGCGGCGGTCGCCGCCCGCTACCCCGGCGGGCTGCTCCCGCAGGGCGTCAGCGCCGAACTGATCGCGGCCAAGTGGTCCCTCCCGCGCGAGGCGATGGATGCGTTCGCCGCCGACTCCCAGAGCGACGGGTTGCCCTTGCACCTCCAGGATGCAGGCCCGTGCCGCTGACTGGAGAGTGGAACCATGGCTCGCAAGCCTGCCGGACCGGTGCGCTATCTCGACCTGCTTCTCAGGAAGTCGCAGGTCGTGAGGGGTACGGCTGCCCGGGACATCCTGTCTCTGAAGGCTCAGGAGGTGCGGGGCCGGGCGTGGGCGAAGGACAACGGGTACGAGATCCGGCGGATCTTCCGCGAGAACCTGAGCGCTTACAAGAAGGGCGTGAAGCGGCCGGAGTTCGACGCGGCGGTGCACGCGCTGCTTGAAGGTGACTCGGACTGCCTGTGGGTGTACGACTCCTCCCGTTACTCCCGGCAGGGTGCGGGCGACGTGCTGAAGATCCTGGACGTGCCGGGCAAGCGGCTCGTATTCGACCTGGACCGGCTGGACACCGACATCCCCGCCGACCGCTCCCGCATCGTGGGCAAGGCGGAGGACGCCCGCGAGTACAGCCGGGTCCTGTCGGAGAAGGTCCGCGACACCAAGGCCCAGCAGCGCGAGGAGGGCAAGTGGCTGTCGGGTGCGCCGATCGGGTGCAAGGTCACGAAGAAGCGCAGCTGAAGCCCGGCAAGCTCTGGCCGATGATCGTGCGTATCCACAACGAGGCCGCTGAGGGCGCTTCGAACCGGAAGATCGCGCTGGGGCTGACCGCCGACGGGTACCGCTCGTCTCGGGGCGGCCCCGTCCGGTCGAACACCGTCGGCAAGATCTTGCGCAACCCGGTGTACCTCGGATGGCAGGTCTTCACCGTGAAGGGGCACCACCACCTCTATCTGAACGCCAAGGGCAAGCCGGTGCGGGTGTTCGCCAAGGGGGCGGAGACCATCCCGCAGGAGACGTTCGACAAGCACCGCCGGATCGCGGCCGGGATCGACCGGCGCAAGAACCTGCCGACCGTGGAGGAACAGGAGAAGCCTGTCGAGCACTCGCCCGCCTCGGGCCTCATCTGGTGCGACGGCGGCGGCCGTGACCCGAAGAAGGGCCACACGGCGACGATCCACGGCCAGTCGTTCCGCTGCGGACCGCTCTGCCTCGGTATCACCACGTGCCCCGACCCGGTTACCGGCATGCGGGCCTCGGTGGAACGAGTCCTCGCCCAGGAGTGGCACACGAAGCTGACCACCGCCAACCCGCTGGACCCCGTCTTGCTGGCCGTCGCCGAGGGCTGGGTGGCCCTCTCGCAGCCGGAGGAGAGCCAGAAGGAGTCCGAGGCCCGGGGACAGATCAAGCTAGCTGAGGAGGCCGTGGCCCGCCTGGACCGCCTGAACGCGGGCGGGGCCTACACCGGCCGTGACGGCGAGGAGACGTTCATCAAGCTGCGCCGGGCGGCGGTGGAGGACGTGGAGAGCGCCCGCAAGGACTGGGAGGCGGTGGCCAAGCCGATAGCGGACATCTCGGTGCTCAGGGATCCCGAGCGCTGCCTGAAGCTGTGGGAGTCCGGTGACAGCCACTACCGGGGTCAGCTGCTGCGGCTGGCGATCGAGCGGGTGTATCTGAAGAAGGCCCCCTACTCGGGGGCACGGCTCAAGGCGGACCGGCTGGACATCGTGTGGAAGAAGCCGCGTGGGTGGAAGCCCCCGACGCCGGCGGCCGGGGAGGGGAGCCGTTAACCGGCCCGGCTTAATACCTATGAGACTTTCTCTCGTGGGGAGTTGAGGGCTCGGTGTTAACCGCTTCCTCTCAATGCAGGTGGACAGATGCGCGCACTCGAACGTGCGTGGCGGCTTCGTGGGGGACCCCGGCACTGCGCCGGGGTCTCTCTCATTTGCTCCGGGATTCGTCCGCAGGCGAGAGCGACGGTTGCGCCTGCACCTGTTCATGATCACCGCGTTTCGTCGGGGGGAGGAGTGCCGGACATGGAGACCACCACGGCCCGGTGCCGGGTGTGCGGGGTGCGGCCCCGGGCCCGCGACGGCCCGCAGCCGCTCTGTGCGGACGACCGCTGCCGCAGGGCCTTCGCCCTGGCGCAGGAGTCCCAGCGCGCGGCGCTGAGAGAGCTTGCGGACCCCGCGCTGTGCGGTGAGTGCGGCGCGCCGTCGGGCAGGCGGCCCGCCCGCTCCGGGCAGGTCACCTACTGCGAGCCGTGCGCGGCCGACCGCAGGGCGCGCCGCCGTGAGGACGCCCGCCGCGCCGAGCTACTGGAGCGCACCGCACAGGGCCCCCGGGCGTGCCACAACCCCCGGTGCACCGGCGTCGTGGACGCGCTGACCGACCCCCGCAGGCGCTACTGCACCGAGAAGTGCGCCCGCGCCGCCGAGCACGCCCACCGCAAGGCCCGCCAGGCCGGTAGAGACCCCAGGGAGAAGCCCCGCGCGTGCCGACGCTGCCGCTTCCGCAAGGAGGTGACGCAGTTCCCCGACGGCGTCTGCCGCGCCTGCCAGGCCGAGCAGCGCCGCCGCCTCAAGGACCGCCGGGAGTCGATCCGCCGCAACGTGTCGCGCCGGTTCGGCGACCGGTGTGCGTACTGCCCGCCCGAGCTGGCCACGCCGGGCGAAGTCCTGGACCACGTCCGGCCGGTGGCGCGCGGAGGGCTCACGGAGATCGCCAATCTCCGCTGGGCCTGCCGGGACTGCAACACCGACAAGGGCGACATGCTGCTGTCCGAGTGGATCTCCCTGCGCGAACGCCTGACCCCACCTCAGATCCGGGGGGGGATGTCGTGACGTGCGCAAACCCCCCGACCCCCTGACCCCAGGGAGGGGGCCGCACGCCCCCTGGGCCCGCCGAGCCCCTTGCCGCAGCGGGCCGAACCCCGCCCGGACCCCCGACCATGATCACCAGATTCGGGGCGGGTGGGGCCGCCAGCGTGCCGTTTCACCCCGAGCCCCCTGGTGATCATGAACCCTGCCACCCGACCGCAAAGGAACCCCCTCCCCATGATCCACCCGATCACCCTCAACGCCCGCCGCAAGGCCCTGGACCTGACCGTCACCGAGGTCGCCGACCGCGTCGGCGTCCACCTCGCCACCGTCTACGCCTGGGAGGCCGAGGACAAGACCCCGACCCCCACGCACTACCTCACGTGGTGCAACGCGCTCGGACTGACCTACCGAGACGTGGTCAACCACGAAGCATGGGAGGCCAACCCGGACGCCGAGTTCACGTTCCTGTCCGCCCTGCTCACCCTGCGCCGCACGACCGGCACACACTTCATGAGCGGTGACGCCCGCCTGTTCCGCACCCCTGAGGGCCACCGGCCGCCGACCGCCGCCGACCTGTTCAACGGGCTTCCCGCGGCTTCGGCCGGCTGACCGCCAGCACACCCCAACTGCCCATCCCCGCGCCATAGACGGCCGGGGCTTCTTCGTTCCCGCCGCCATGGTGGGACCTCTAGGAAAGGCGCCTCCCGATGCCCAGCAGCAACACCTTCGAGATCACCGATGTCGTGGCCGTGAGCCTGGCCTTGATGCGCTCGAACTCCGTCCTCGGCGAGTGCGTGATGCGCGACGCCGAGGCCGCGTTCACCGGCGGCCGGGGCGATGTGGTGCGGGTGCGCACCCCCAAGCGCCGCGTCGCCCAGAACTTCAACGGCACCACCGTCTACACCAAGGTGGAGGAGGGCCACGTCCAGGTGAAGCTGACCGACGAGCCGACCGTCGCCGCCGCCTTCACCACCAAGGACATGACGCTCAACATCGAGAGTTTCGGCGAGCAGGTCCTCAAGCCCCAGATGGACGCCGTGTCGGCCTACGTCGAGAAGTCCGCCGCCGCCCTGCTCAACGCCGCCAGCAAGGCCACTGGAGCCCGCGCGATCAAGGCCGACGCCAAGCACGGCGAGGCCGGCCACGTCGTGAAGATGCTCACCGCCGCTGCCGCCGACTTCACCCGCCGCGAGATCCCCGCCGCCGCTCGATTCCTTGCCATCGGCCCGGACGTGCAGAACATCCTGCTGGACGTCGAGCAGCTCCAGAAGGTCAACGAGGCCGGAGACTCCCAGGCGCTGCGCAACGCCACCATGGGCGAGCTGTTCGGCTTCCGCGTGGTCGTGTCCCCGTACCTGGACGGCGCGGTGGCCTTCCACAAGACCGCGTATGCCCTCGCGGTGCGTGCCCCCAGCGAGGTGCAGGGCGGAGCCCGCTCCGTCTCCGCCGCCGACAACCAGTACGCGCTACGCGTGACCATGGACTTCGACCCGTCCGTGAAGTCCGAGGTCTCCATCGTGGACACCCTGTGCGGCGTGGCCACCATCGACCCGGCCCGCGCCATCGCCTTCACGGTCACCCCGCCCGCCAAGGCGTGACCCCGGGTGGAGCGCACACCTTGGCGAGAAATGGCCAAGGTTCCCGCCCGACAAAGCAATGACCCCCGTGCCCTTTGGCACGAGGTTCCGTCCCGCCTCCCCAGAGCTGCCTACTGGTCCAAACGGACCAGTCGCCCGCCCCGCCACGAAAACCAGAGAGCCCATGCCCACGCCCGCCGAGGCCATCCCCGGGGGTGTCGCCCACCCCGACACCCCCGCCCAGCGCGACGCCGTGCCGACCCCCGCACCCGAGGCCGAGCCCGGCAGCCGGCCGGAGCCCGAGCCCGACCCGCGAGATGCCCGAATCGCCGACCTGGAGGCCGAGTTGGCCCACGTCCGCGAGGAGCACAGCGGCGCGTCCGTCGAGGCGGACGAGCTACCCCACCAAGCCGCCGAGGACACCCGCCGCACCGAGGTCGAGCAGGTCATCACCGCGTACTCGCTGCCGCCGTTCGCCGCCGACGCTGCCCGCGCCGCTGGCCCGTTCGTGGACCTGGACGCGCTGTGCCGCAACCTGGCCGAGGCCACCACCCCGCGCCCACTATTCGGCACGGGGGGACTCGACCCGACCACCCCCGCCAAGCCCGACCACCGGGCCTTGGCTGAGCGGCTGATCCGCCGGGCGTGGTGACCCGGACAGAGGAATAGCGGGTACAGGCTGTACCTGCAAAGGAGAGTCGTCCCGGCGCGACACGCAGATTGGGAGGGGCGGGCCTGTCCCTCCCGATCCGCGCCCATGAGTGAAGCAGCGCGGCCGATCACAGAGCCGAGCACACGCCTACGAACAAGCTTGCTGTGAAGCCGAGTTGGCGTTGCCGTTCGCCAACTCGAAGCGCGCAAGTTGCCATCAAACACGAGGCGTCGGCGCACGTCAGCGCGTGAAGTGGATCACTGTACCCCGGGGGGCGACTCCCCGCTGCGCCTCTTCCCTGTCCGGGGCGTCATAGCAGCCCAGTACCGATGCGCATGGGCGTCAACCAACCCTCATGCACACAGCGTCACGCCCATGAGCCGAGAGTAGTGAAAGAGGTCCCAGCTGAACGAGATCATCACCGACCTACGCGCCGGATTCGCCACCCTGGAAATCGAGTTGGACCCCCAGGAACACGCCGCGCTCCGCCTCGCCGAGCACCACCTGCGCGACGCCGCGCACTGCGATGATCAGGTCCGCGCGGACGGGCGCCTGATCGCCGGAGGCACCCGCCATGGGGTCATGGTCGCCCACCCCCTGATCGCCGAAGCCCGCCAGCTGCGCGCCGAAGCGGGCCGCCTGATCGCCCGCGTCCGCCTCCCCGCCGACGAGCCCTCGGCCGGCCGCTCCAACGCCGCCCGCGCCCTCGCCACCCACCGCTGGGGCAACCGCATCTGACCCCCAGCACACCGGCCCCGGCCGCCCAACGAACTGGGCAGCCGGGGCCTTTCGTGCGTTCTGGGCCTAACGTCCTGCACTCAGTTGCCGTCGTTTCGGCACGCCCTCTTGACGGCTTCCCTGTCCATGGGAGTGACTGTCTTGCAAGTAGCCGCAACTGACTGGACATGGGAGAGCGCCATGGCACTACGGTTGATCTGGAAGGACGACAAGTCCCCGGATGGGAACTCCCCGACCATCTTCCTTGACGAGGAGACCATGGACCTGCTGTTTCAGGGCTATCGTCTCGACGCTGAGGCCGAGGAAGAAGTTCGGGCTGCGGGCACCGTGCCGGACTACGAGACCGTGGTCCGAATGCCTGCACATGTGGTCGAAGCGATCAGGAAGGCGTGCGATGTCTCGGACGGTGGTGACCAGGCCGGATGAGTTGCTGAAAGCAGCTCAGCGCTCCGCCGTTCACCTGGAGATGCGTGACGGCTACATGCTCGATGATCCGGCCCTTCACGCATGGCAACGAGGCATTCGGCACGATCCGGCCGACCGGTCGGCCTGGTGGCGTCCGTGGCTCGACGTGGTGGCCGAGGCGGTCTCGCGCGGCGTGGAGGTTCGTCGGGCCCGGATCGTGTCCGAGCCGGTGAGCGAGTACATCCGGTACGAGTACGACGTGACGTTCCCCAACGTCGCGGCGGGTGAACAGGTCCGATGGCTTCCACGTCGGCAGGCGTCCACGCTCGCCCTGCCGGGTAACGACTTCTGGCTAATCGACGGCCGGCTCGTCGTGTGGGGTCACTTCGCCGGTAACGGTGACTGGTTGGAGAACGAGGCCACCGAGGACCTGGCCGCCGTTCAACTCTGCTCCGACGCCTTCGAGGCCGCGTGGGAGCGCGCAACGCCGCACGACGAGTACAAGATTCTCTGATACCAGCAACCATCGGGCAGTCAGCACATGTCGTCGTCGCCATCGTCCAGCGTTGTCGCTGCTCGAAAGGCTCTGGCAAACCGCCTCATCGAGCTACGCAAGGACGCTGGACTCAAAGGCGAGGAACTGTCTGCCCGGTGTGGCTGGCATCCCGCCAAAACCTCCCGAATCCAGAGCGGCAAGTCCGCGCCGTCCGAGGACGATATCCGGGCATGGTGCCGCGCTTGCGGCGCGGAGGGCCAGATCCCGGACCTGATCGCAGCCGCGCGGGCCGTGGACTCGCTGTACACCGAGTGGCGGCGTATGGAACGTACTGGGTTGCGAGCCGCCCAGGAGTCGGTGTTTGACCTGTACGAGCGCACGCGGCATTTCCGGGTGTACGCCAGCAAGGTTGTCCCCGGCATGGTGCAGACCCGCGAGTACACAGCGGCCGTCCTGCGCGCAATCCAGCGTTCACGAGTCGCCATTGACGACGTAGAGGCCGCTGTTGAGGCTCGAATGGAGCGCCAGCGGATGCTGTTCTCCGGCCCTCGTCGGTTTGCCTTGGTGCTGGAGGAATCAGTCCTGCGCGGGGCAGTGTGCGACGGGGATACGCTGGCTGGCCAGCTTGGGCATCTGATAGCCATCAGCACCTCTCCGAGCATCAGCCTTGGAATCATTCCGACGCGACCGGACCGCGCGCGGTCTCCAGCCGAAGACTTCTACATGTTCGATGATGCCGTGGTCTCCGTCGAACTGACGGTGGGCTATCTCCGGCACACGGAGCCAAGGGAGGTCAGAGACTACGCAGCCGCGTTCCTGGCCCTGTCGCAGATGGCGGTCTACGGCGGCGAAGCGCGTGCACTGCTGACCAGCGCCATAGACGCCCTGCGCTGATACCGGCGCAATTAGGCGCAAGTTCCTGGCACTGCCTGTAGTCGACTCCCTACGGTCTGTCACGCACCCCCCACCGCCACGGCGAAGGAGGACAGACCGATGGCGAAACGCACTCCCAAGCGTGAGTACCGCGAGGTCGTGACCGGCCCCAGCAAGTTCGAGTTGACGAGGCTCCCGGCGGGCTGGAACCCGCTGGACGACTACCGGGCGGCCAATGCCGCCGGGCAGGCCCCGACGGTGGGCGCGCGGCTCCAGATCGACGCCGTACGCGCCACCTGCCCCTGCTCGGACTGCCGGGCCCGCCGTCACATCGAGGGCGGGGAGTGCGTGGCGTCGGGAGTGGCCGGTGAGTGACCAGGAGACTCCGCAAGAGGCCCTGGACGGCACCGTCGAGGGTTTGGGACCAGTGAACCCGTTCGAGTGGCTGCACGCCCATCCGTGGCCCCGTGTGCGCTCGTCCGAGCCCAGGCCGGTGCTCACACCGGAGGAGTTCGGCGAGGTGCCCCTGTCGCCGGAGGACCGGGCCCGACGGGCGCGCCTGCTGGCCCGGGTGCGTGAGGAGAACCACCCCTGGCGCTGACGCGCCGACCTTGACCACCGCAGCGGGCCCAGGAAAGGGGCGTTCGGCGGCCGCGAGCGGACCCCGGGCCCAGCCCATCCCGAATCCCCCCGATGGGACGGGCAGGGCCCCACAGTCCCCCGTCCCGGCCGACCTGGGGAAGAACGGCCGGAACGGGCAGCACCACCCGGCGGGTATCCGCCCGCCGGACACGACGAGCATGGAGGTAGTGGCATGGGTAAGCGTGGTGGCGGCACCGGTTCCGGTGACGGCGGCAAGCAGCAGGACGACAGCAACAAGGGCTCCGGGCACGGCGGCGGGGGCTCGGACGAGGGCGGCAACACCTCGGACGGCCAGAACCCGGCGGGCGGTAAGTAGCCAGTGACCGGCGAGACGCACAGGGAGGCGGGCCCTCAGGGGCTCGCCTCCGCGCTGGTGGCCAGCGGCGCGCTTTCATCAGACTGGCTCCCCTCCTTCACGGCCGTACCCCGCGAGTTGTTCGTCCCAGACCGCATCTGGCCGGGCATCGCGGACGGCACACGGCAGAACCCTCTCGTGGACCGCGCGACGGACCCCGAGGCGTGGGAACGGGCGGTCTACTCGGACATCCCACTGACCACGCAGTGGGACGACGGCGAGCACGAGGGGGACGGGCTCGGCACCACCCCGACGTCGTCCAACTCGATGCCGACCATGGTGGTTTCCATGCTCCGAGACCTGGACGTGCGTCCGGATGACCGAGTGCTGGAGATCGGGACCGGCACGGGTTGGAACGCCGGACTCCTCTCGCATCGCGTCGGGGACTCCAACGTGGTCACGGTGGAGTACGACCCCGAGGTGGCGAAGGGAGCCCGGGAGAACCTTCACCGGGCGGGGCTCGCACCGACAGTGATCGAGGGAGACGGCCGGGAGGGGTGGGCCGAGGGCGGACGCTACTCCCGGATCGTCGCTACCTGCTCAGTGCTGGAGATCCCTCCGATGTGGCTGGAGCAGGCCGCCCCGGGTGCGGTGATCGTCGCCCCGCTCGGCACCGAGTACGGCGGGGAACAGATTGTCCGACTCGCCGTGGACGAGGACCGGAGCCGGGCCGTCGGTCACTTCACCGGCGGATCGGGCTTTATGAGAATCCGTCAGCAGCGAACCGAGCGCCCACCGTTCGACGATTACCTGCGCGGGGTGCCCTGGCCGGCTGACGCAGAGAAGAGCGTCACTGCTCTGTCTCCGTGGGACACCGGCGAGTGGTTCCAGCAGTTCGTCATCGGGCTCGGTGTGCCCGGGGCGTTCTGGCGAGCGGAGCGCTATGACAACGGCGCGTACACGCTGTGGCTGTACAGCCGAGACAAGCAGTCGTGGGCGTCCGCCGACTACGTGCGAGACCGCACGGAGTACGAGGTGTACCAGTCCGGGCCACGCAAGCTCTGGGACGAGGTGGAGGCCGCCTACCGCTGGTGGGATGACCGAGGCCGCCCCGGCTATGAGCGTTTCGGTCTGACTGCCACCCCGCACGGGCAGACCGCCTGGCTCGACTCCCCGGAGAATCCGGTGCCGCAGCAGAACTGACTGACCGTCTACCCGCTCCGGTCGCCGAAATCTTGGCAGAGAGCAGCGACCGGAGCGGTCCCGCACCACCGAACGACCCGGCCACTAACCAGTGACCGATCGCCTCAGTGTGAGGAGGACACCAGTATGACCACTCCCGGCCCCAATCAGCCGCCCGGACCCGGCCCGATGCCCCCGGAGCCGTCGGCCGTGCCCGTGCGGGCCCTGGACCTGCTGACGCCCGAGGAGTTCGAGGGCGTGGCCGCTACCGTGCGAGACAGCAACCCGGGCATGGAACACCACCTGAGTCGCCGCATTGTGGCCGAGGCCCTGGCGTTCCTCTCGACCGTGGCCAAGTGCCCACGCGTCGGCATCGCGCCGTCCCCGGCCGTAGACGAAGGCTGGCACGCACTGGTCTTGGACACCCTGCTGTACGCCCGACTGTGCACCGGACTCGGCGGGTTCATCCACCATCGGCCGGAGCGTCCTGAGGAAGCAACCTACGACGCTACCGTGAGCGGCCGGACGCTGGCCGCGATGGCGGGGTTCGGATACGCCGCTGACCTCTCGCTGTGGGTCGGCCCCGAGGACGGCGGCGTGATCGTGGCCGCCAAGGCGTGGCACTCCCCCCAACCGCCCCCGCCGCCGACTCCGCCCGCCCCGACCAGCATGAGTGACGCCCGACCGATGCTCGCCCTTCCGGCGGCCTAACGTCGCGATCGGTCCCGCTTGCATGCCCGCTGGAATGTGCAGGCGGGACCGAACGGGCTCACGTCAACTGGGCGGACACACGGTCGCATCACAATGCACCTTGGGCTTGTTATCGCAGGTCGGGAACAAGGTGCAAGCTCGGTCCGTTCCTCCATGCCAAGGCGGCCCACGCCCGGGCGGCCGGGCTGTTCGAGGCGGAGCCGGCCCCGGTGGTGACGCCCGGCGGCATCGTGACGGCGGACGAGTCGGTGCGCCCCGGCACCACGACCGAGGTACTGGCCGGGCTGCGGCCCGCGTTCGAGGACCCGGCCTTCGCCGAGCGGTTCCCGCAGATCGGCTGGTCGGTGACGGCGGGCAACAGCAGTCCGATCAACGACGGCGCCTCGGCCGTGCTGATCACCAGCGGCGAGACGGCCGCGCGGCTGGGGCTGCGCCCGCCGGCCCGGCCGCACTCCTTCGCGGTGACCGGTTCGGACCCGCTGCCGATGCTCACCGGCGTACTGCCCGCGACCGGGAAGGTGCTGCGCCGGGCCGGGCTCTCGCTGTCGGACATCGACCCGTTCGAGGTGAACGAGGCGTTCGCGAGTGTGGTGCTGGCCTGGCTGCGGGAGACCGGCGCGGACCCGGCGAAGGTGAACGTCCACGGCGGGGCGATCGCGCTCGGCCACCCGCTCGGCGCCAGCGGCACCCGGCTGATGACGACGCTGGTGCACGCGATGCGCGCGCGGGGCGCCCGCTACGCGCCGCAGACCATGTGCGAGGCGGGCGGCCTGGCCAACGCCACCGTCCTGGAGGCGCTGGACTGAGCGGCGCCCCGGAACGCGCGGAAGGCCCGGGCCTCGCGAAGAGCGGCCGGCGGACTCCCCCGCCCCTCGCCCGCGCGGTCGGCCGGGCCCGCGTGGGAAGATGGCAGGGCTGGTGGAAACGATCTCCGGGCGGTTCTCTGGCCATGGTGAACGAGCAGCGTGATGCCGGCGGCCCCGGACGACCGCGCCGGGGGCAGCCGGTCGGGGCGCCGGATCAGGACGCCCTGCTGATGGTGCCGATCGCGACCGCGCTGGTCGAGGCCGACGGCCGGATCCTGCACTGGAGCAGTGACGCCGAGGCGCTGCTCGGCTACACCGCCGAGGAGGCGGTCGGCGCCAAGGCCGCGCAGCTGCTGACCTCGAAGGAGAACCGGCCCGAGGTGCTGGCCCTCTTCCAGGGGATTCTGGACGGCCGCGGCTGGTCGGGGGTCTTCCCCGTCCGGCACCGCGACGGCCACCAGGTCTCGCTGGAGTTCCGCACCCACCCGATCGCCGGGCCCGGCGGCACCCCGCTGGTCCTCGCCGTCGCCGCGGACGTCACGACGCTGCGCCGGATCCAGGCGGATCTCGCCATCCTCGACGGCTTCTTCACGCAGTCCCCCATCGGCATGAGCGTGTTCGACACCGGGCTCGCCTTCGTCCGACTGAACGACGCGCTGGCCCGGGTCAACGGTCTGCCCGTCGAGGCCCATCTGGGCCACCGGCTGACCGAGTTGCTGCCCGGGATCAACGGCGCCGAGAGCGAGGCGGTGATGCGGAGGGTGCTGGAGAGCGGCGAGCCGGTCGTGGACACCCACTCGCACGGCCGCACCCCGGGCGACCCGGCGCACGACCACGCCTGGTCGGCCTCGTACTTCCGGCTGGAGGATCCCGGCGGGCGGGTCCTCGGGGTCAGTTCGACCGTCATCGACATCACCGAGCACTTCCGCGCGGACGCCCGGGCGGCCCGCGCACAGGAGCGGCTGGCCCTGCTGGTCGACGCGGGCGCGTCCATCGGAACCACCCTCGACCTGCGGCAGACCGCCCGCGAACTGGCCGATGCGATGGTGCCCAAGATCGCCGACATCAGCGGCGTGTTCGCGCTGGAGGCGCTGGTCGCCGGGCGCGGCGTGGCGCCGCTCGACCCGGCCGCCCCGCAGCTGGTGCGCAGGCTCGCGCTCGCCACCGCCGACCCGGCGTACCCGGCCGAGACCCTGCCGGTGGACGCGGTGTACGAGCTGGCACCGGACTCCCCGTACACGCGGGCGCTGGCGACCGGGCGGACGGTGGTGGTGCCGTCCTGGGAACTGCCGCTGCTGAGCGAGGGCATCACCGAGAACGGCCACCAGGCGTACCTCGGCGACCGCCCGCGCTCGGTGCGGATCACCCCGCTGGTGGCGCGCGGCACCACGCTCGGCATGGTGGTGTACTCACGGCGCGGCGAGCGGGAGTCGTTCGCGGCGGCGGACATCACCGTCGGCGACGAGCTGGCCTCGCGCGCCGGCGTCGCGATCGACAACGCCCGGCTGTACCTGCGCGAGCACCAGACCGTCCTGGCCCGCCAGCGGGCGCTGCGCGAGGCGAGGGCCGCGCAGGAGCGGCTGGCACTGGTCAACGTCGCCTCGACCCGGATCGGCACCACGCTCGATCTCGCCCAGACCGCACTGGAGCTGGCGGAGGTCGCGACGCCCCGGCTGGCCGACACGGTGGTGGTCGAGATACTGGACGACCTGATCCGCGGCGAGCGCGAGGCCCGGGCCCCGGCGGACGGCTCCGCCGTGCTGCGCCGGATGGCCTTCTACTCGGTGCCCGGTTCGACGATGAGACCGATCGACCGGGTGGGCGGGGTGCAGCGGTTCCGGCCGGGCTCGCCGTACGCGTGGAGCCTGCGGCACCGCAAGCCGGTGCTGGTGCCGACGATGGACGCGGCCGGGATGGCCTGGTTCGCCGACGACCCGGTGCGTACGGCGGCGGTACGGGAGCAGAACCTCCTCTGCTTCATGGTGCTGCCGCTGATCGCCCGCGGCGCGGCGGTGGGCGTGGCGGGCTTCTACCGGACGGTGGTGGAGCGGCCGTACGACGACGAAGACCTGGCGCTGGCCGGGGAGCTGGCGGTCCGGGCGGCGCTCTCGATCGACAACGCGCTGCTCTTCACCCGGGAGCGCGACGCGGCCGCGGCCCGCCAGCGCGCCCTGGACGAGGTGTGGACCGCGCAGCAGCGGCTGTCGCTGCTCAACGAGGCGAGCAACCGGATCGGCACCACCCTCGATCTGCACCGCACCGCCGAGGAGTTGGTGGAGGTGGTGATCCCGCGCTTCGCCGACTTCGTCACCGTCGACCTGCGGGACGCGGTGCTCAGCGGCGACGAGCCGGGCCCGGTACCGGAGAAGGGCTCGGTGCTGATGCGGGCGGTGGCGGTCGGCGAAACGGACTCCGACGGCACGATGGCCGAGGCGTCCGACCAGGTGGGGGCGACCTCGCAGTCCGCCCAGATGTACGCGGAGAGCCTGCGCACCGGCCGCTCGATCCTGGTCCCGGAGGTCGACGAGGCGGCGCTGCGCCGGATCGCGTCCTCGCCGGACCGGGTGCAGCCGGGTCTGGATTCCGGGGTGCACTCCTATCTGATGGTGCCGCTGCTGGCACGCGGCCTGGTGCTGGGCGGCGTGGAGTTCATCCGGACCCGCAACCCGCAGCCGTTCGGACCGGCGGACCGGGCGCTGGCCGAGGAGTTCGCCTCTCGGACGGCGCTCGCCATGGACAACGGCAGGCTCTACCGCCGGGAGCGGGACACCGCACTGACGCTCCAGCGCAGCCTGCTCCCGCAGGAGGTGCACCGCGCGCTGGGCCTGGAGATCGCCTACCGCTACCTGCCGAGCAGCGTGGTCAGCGAGGTCGGCGGCGACTGGTTCGACGTCGTCCCGCTCTCCTCGGGCCGGGTCGCCCTGGTGGTCGGCGACGTGATGGGCCACGGCATCCGGGCCGCCGCCACCATGGGCCAGCTCCGCACGGTGGCACGCACGCTGATCACGCTCGACCTGGACCCGACCAGGGTGCTGCACCGGCTGGACGAGGCCACGTCCGCGCTCGGCGAGGGCCAGTTCGCCACCTGCGTCTGCGTGGTCTACGACCCGGTGGACCGCCGTTGCACCGCCGCCTGCGCCGGCCATCTGCCCCCGGTGGTGGCCGGCCCCGACGGGCTGGCCCGGCTGCTCGAACTGCCGCCGGGGGCACCGCTGGGTGTGGGCGGAGTGCCCTTCGAGAGCGTCGAGTTCACCCTCCCCGAGGAGGGCATCCTGGCGCTGTACACCGACGGCCTGGTCGAGCGCCGGGGGCACGACCTGGACGAGGGCCTGCGGCTGCTCTGCCGGACGATCGCCGACCGGCGCGGCTCGCTGGAGCAGACCTGCGACGCGGTGCTGGCCGCGCTCACCGACCGCACCAGCGAGGACGACATCGCCGTCATCATGGCGCAGGCCCGGCCGATCGGCACCGACCGGATCGCCACCCTGCCGCTGACCGGAGACCGCGCCATGGTCTCGCACTCGCGCCGGTTCACCCGCGACACGCTGGCCGGCTGGGGGCTGGACCCGCTCGCCGACTGGGCCGAGCTGCTCGCCAGCGAGTTGATCACCAACGCCCTGGTGCACGCCGGATCCCCCACCCAGCTACGGCTGTTCTGCAACCGGGTGCTCACGGTGGAGGTCGCCGACCAGGACAGCGAGACGCCCCGGATCCGGCGTGCCCACGAGGAGGACGAGGGCGGCCGCGGCATGCAACTGGTCAACGAACTCGCGCACCGCTGGGGCAGCCGCCGGACCAAGGAAGGCAAGGTGGTCTGGTTCGAGCTGGAGCTGCCGCCGGGCTCCTCCGTGCTGTAGCCGTAGCCGGGACCGGGACCGGGACCGGCAGGAGGCGGCGAACGGATCCACCGACGGGGACCGGCGGGCCTGCCCGGACACCCGGCCTGCGGCCTGTTCGCGGGGCCGGCCGGGCGGGCGGTTCAGTCCGGCAGCAGCAGGTTGACGTCGCCGAACTCGTGCCAGAGGTAGCGGTGCCGGACGGCCTCCGCGTAGCAGCGCGCCAGCAGCGGACGCCCGGCGACGGCCGCGAGCATCAGCAGGTGGGAGGCGCGCGGCTCGTGCCAGCCGGTGAGCAGGCCGTCCACCGCCCGCACCCCGCGTTCGGGGGTGATCACCAACTCGGTCCAGCCGTCGGCCTGCTGGACCGTCCCCTCCGGGCCGACCGCCGACTCCAGGGCGCGGACGGCGGTGGTGCCGACCGCGATCACCCGCCCGCCACCGGCCCGGACGTGCCCGACCAGCCGGGCGGTGGCCGCCGGCACCTGGAACCGCTCGGCGTACGGCGCCTCGTGCGCCTCCGGGGAGGCCACACCGGTGTGCAGGGTGACCGGCGCCACCAGCACCCCGCACCCGGCCAGCCGGGCCACCGTCCCGGCACTGAACGGCCGTGCGGCGCTGGGCATCTCGCTGCTGCCGGGGACGGTGGCGAAGACCGTCTGGTACGCCTCGATCGGCCAGTCCCGGTCCACGTAGCCGTACCGGATGGCCTTGCCGTGGCCCGCCAGGTAGCGCAACAGCGGTACCGGAAGGGAGAGTCGGGCGTACCAGAGCCGGGCGGTGAACGGTTCGACGAGTACGGCCGACGCGCCGTCCGGCAGCGCCACCCGCAGGCCCGGTCGGGCCGGGGACTCGGCCGGCGGGTAGTGGGCGGCGGCCTCACCGGGGGTGACGCGACGCAACTCGACCAGGAAGGAACCGCGTTGGTCGGGCTGGGCGGAGGAGAGGTGCAGCGCGACGGGGGTACCGTCGGGCAGCCGGCCGGGCAGCGCGGCGGGCAGGGTGGCCGAGTTGTTGACCACCAGGAGGTCGCCCGGGCGCAGCACCTCGGGCAGCTCGGTGAAGGCGTGGTGCTCGACGGCCGTGCCGCGTCGGCGGCCGACCAGCATCCGGACGCCGTCCCGGGCCGTTCCCCGGGCCTCCGCCGGTGCGCGGGCGGAGAGTTCGGGCGGGACGGTGACGTCGATGCCGGGGTCCAGGAGCGTCCCGCTCATCGCCCGCCCCGGACGGTGGCGAGGGCCGCATCGGGCGCGAGGGCCGGGGCGGCGGCCGTCAGGTCGGCGGCGCGGTAGCGGCCGGAGGCGGGGCGGTCACGGAGCAGGGCCAGCAGGGCCGGGACCACGGTCTCCGGCAGCGGCCGGTCGGAGATGTCCTCCCCGGGGAACGCCTCCTGGTGCATCCTGGTCCGCAGGTCACCCGGGTCGACCGCCCAAACCCTCAACCGCGGTTCCTCCTGGGCGAGTACGGCGGAGGCGTGGTCGAGCGCGGCCTTGCTCGCACCGTAGCCGCCCCAGCCCTCGTAGGCCTCGACGGCAGCGTCCGAGCTGATGTTGAGCACCGCGCCGGCCCGGCCGCGCAGCTGGGGCAGGAGGAGCTGGGTGAGGGCGATCGGTGCCAGGACATTGACCTCGAAGGTCTCCAGCAGACCGGGCAGCGGGAAGTCCGCCAGGTGCGGCAGCGGCGCACCTGCGAGGTCGTAACCGGTCAGCGTGGAGGCGTTGTTGACCAGCAGGTCGGCGCCCCCGAGGGCGGCGGCGGCCTCGGCGAGGCGTTCGCGGTGATCGTCGTCGACCACCGAACCGGCCGGGGCGGAGACCGTGGTGACGGCGGCCAGTTCGGCTTCCGCGGCGGAGAGCTCGGCGCTGTCGCGGGCCGTGATCACCAACTGCCAGCCGGCGGCGGCCAGCCCCCTGGCGAGGGCGAGGCCGAGACCGCGCGAGGCGCCGGTGACCAGGGCGACGGGGCCGGGCCGGACGGTGGAGGCGGTGTGCTGCGGTGCGTTCATGCCCCCACGATCGCCCCGGCCCGGTCCGAGACGGATCGGCCGCCGGGCCCGGAGCGGAGTCGTCCCTTGGCCCTAGACCAGCGGTCCTAGATCATCCGGCGGTCCCGGACCGTCCAGCGGGCTCGGGCCCGGCGGCCCACGCCTCCGGGTCCGACCAGGCGGTCAGCGTGCGGCGGCTCTCGAAGCGCCGCGGCCGCCCGGTCAGCGGGTCGGTGAACTCGACCACCGATGCCAGGAGTTGCAGCGGGCGGCGGAAGTCGTCCGGAGCCGTCTCCGGCAGTACCACCGGGTACACCGGGTCCCCGAGGATCGGCACGCCCAGGCTGCTCATGTGCAGCCGCAGCTGGTGGGTGCGCCCGCTGAGCGGCCGCAGCCGGTAGCGGGCGAGGCCGTCGCGCCGCTCGACCAGGTCGATCCGGCTCTCACTGTTCGGCGGGGCGTCGGTCTCCCGGGCCGCGATCACCCCGCGCTCCTTGACAATGTGGCTGCGCACCGTCCGCGGCAGCACGAGCGCGGGGTCGTACGGCGCGACGGCCTGGTACTCCTTGCGGACCAGCCGGTCCCGGAACAGCGTCTGATAGGCGCCGCGGTCCTCGGGCCGCACCACGAACATGGCCAGGCCCGCGGTCAGCCGGTCCAGCCGGTGCGCCGGGCTGAGCGCGGGCAGGGCGAGCGAGTGCCGCAGCCGGGAGAGCGCCGTCTCGACGACGTGCCGGCCGCGCGGTGTGGTGGCCAGGAAGTGCGGCTTGTCGACCACCACCAGGTGCTCGTCGTGGTGGAGCACGTCCAGCCGGAACGGGACGGGGGTCTCGTCCGGCGGATCCCGGTAGAGCCAGAGGTGGGCACCGGGCCGGAACGGCTCGTCCGGGCCGATCGGCCCGGACTCGCCGACGATCTCGCGGGCGGCCAGCAGGGCGTCGATCCGCGCCGGGTCCACGGTGGGCAACCGGTCGACCAGGTGCGCCCGCACCGTCGGCCACGCGCCCTCGGCCGGCAGCCGCAGGTGTACCGGGTCCACCCCGTTGCGCTGCGGGAGGGGGGCGGGCGGCTTGCTCTTCCGTCTCATCTCCCGGCCAGCCTAACCGGACCCCTTCGGAGCCCTGCCGCCGGAGCCCTGCCACCGGAGCCGCCCGGTATCGGGCGGCGCCCGAGGTGCCGGTGGCGGCGCGCGCGGAGGAAAGTGGAGGGTGAGAGGTCGGACCGGCCGTGCCCAGGACGGGAGGAGCTGGCAGGTGAGCGCCGAGAGCCTACCGGACGCGGTGCCGCCGCTGCATCTGCCGCGGCGGACCAGGCTGCTGCTGTGCGGCGCGTTCCTGCTGCTGGGCGCGGCCGTGGTGGCCGACCTCGTCACCGGGCCCGGGACGACCCTCTCCCCCGTGCTGGCGGTGGCGCCGATACTGGCCGGGGCCACCACGCGGACGGCGCGGGTGCCGCTGATCGCCGGGGCGATCGCCATCGCCGCCGTCGCACTGCTGGAGCTGACCAACAGCGGTCTGCCCGACTCCGTCCACGTCACCGCGCTGATCACCGTGCTGGCCGCCACCCTGGCCAGCGCCGGCAACGTCGTCCTGGTGGCGGCCCGGGAGCGCGAGCTGCTCCACGTCCGGACGGTGGCCGAGGCGGCGCAGCGGGCCCTGCTGCGCCCGCCGCCGGAGCGGATCGGGCCGCTGCGGACCGCCGTGCGGTACGTCGCGGCGGCGGCCGAGGCCAGGATCGGCGGCGACCTGTACGAGGTGGCGAACACCCCGTACGGTGTGCGGATCCTGCTGGGGGACGTGCAGGGGCACGGGCTCCCGGCGGTGGAGACGGCCGCGGACGTGCTGGGGGTGTTCCGGGAGGCGGCGCGCACCGAGCCTGACCTCGCCCGGCTGGCCGAACGGCTGGACGCGGCGCTGACCGGCCGCCCGGAGAACGACCGCTTCGTGACGGCGCTGCTGCTGAACGCGGCGCCGGACGGCGGGCCGGTCGACTTCGTGAACTGCGGCCATCCGAACCCGCTGTACCGCCGGGCCGGGCGGGTCGGCGAACTGGAACCGCCCCTGCACGCCCCGCCGCTGGGCCTGCTCGGCCTGGTCGGCGGCCGGTACCGCGTGGGCCGGTTCGAGCCGCGCCCGGGCGATCTGCTGCTGCTCCACACCGACGGCGTGTCCGAGGCGCGGAACGCGGCCGGGCGGTTCTACCCGCTGGCCGAGCGGTTCGCCGGGCTGCACGCCGGGAGCCCGGCGGACGTGCTGGACGAGCTGCTCGCGGATGTCGGCCGCTGGGTCGGCCAGGCCGGACTGGCCGACGACGCGGCGCTGCTGGCGGTGCGCTGGGAGCGCCGGGAGCACTGGGAGCACTGACCGCAGCGGCCAGGTGCCGGGCGAACCTGCCGGGTTCACCGGCACGTTCCGGCTCTCCGCCGACGGGGAGGGCAGGCACGCCTACGTCCTGTACGTCCTGGAGTACGAGTTGGGCTGATCACTCCGACGGCCGTCGGCCGCGCGGCACCGACTGCGGCCCGGCGTTCCGCTGACACGATGATGCGATCGGTGCGCGATCGACGTCGGGGAGTGACGTATGCCGGGTGGTGCGGTGACGGCGGCGGTCGAACCCGGACCGGGTCCCCGGCTCGGGCCCGGGCTCGGACCCGGCCTCGGGAAGGTCGACGGGGTGATCGGCCGGCTGCGGGAGATCGGGGCGGGCCTGCCCGGGGGCGACGGCGTGGCGGTGTTCAACCGGATGTACCTCACGGTGACGGAGACCGTGCGCGACCGGCTGACGGCGTGCGACCGGCCCTACTTCGCCGACCCGGTCGCCATGGCCGAGCTGGACGCGGTGTTCGCCGGGCGCTATCTGCTGGCCGTGGACGCCGACGCGGCCGGTGGGCGGCCGCCCGCCTGCTGGCGGCCGCTGTTCGAGCTGCGCGCGGACCCGGACGTGCACCCGGTCCAGTTCGCCCTGGCCGGGATTAACGCCCACATCCAGCACGATCTGCCGCTCGCCGTCCTGGACACCTGCCACCGGCTGGGCTGCCCGCCGGACGAACTGGCCGGGGACTACGACCGGATCAACGGACTGCTGGCGGAGGTGGAGACGACCGTCCGCGAGCAGCTGATGCCCGGGCCCGACCTGCTGGAGCGGGCCGAGCCGCTCACCCACCGGGTGGGCGCCTGGTCGGTCGACGCGGCCCGCGAGGCGGCGTGGACGAGCGTGCTCGCGCTCTGGGAGCTGCGCGAGGTGCCGTTGGCGGCGGCCGCGCTCGCCGCCGCGCTGGACGAATCGGTCGGCCTGCTCGGCCGCGCCCTGCTCACCCCGCTGGGGTTCCACGGCACCACCGCCGCGCCGGCGCCCGGCCGGCTCCCCGGGGCGGGGAACCGGCCGGGCGTCGGCCGAACACCGCGCCCGGGCGATCAGGCCCAGCTGGAGTGCAGCGGCTTGCCCTCGGCGTAGCCGGCGGCGCTCTGGATGCCGACCACGGCCTTCTCGTGGAACTCCTCCAGGCTGGAGGCGCCCGCGTAGGTGCAGGAGCTGCGCACCCCGGCGACGATCGAGTCGATCAGGTCCTCGACGCCCGGGCGGGCCGGGTCGACGAACATCCGCGAGTGCGAGATGCCCTCCTCGAACAGCGCCTTGCGGGCGCGGTCGTAGGCGGAGTCCTGGGCCGTGCGGTTGCTCACCGCGCGCGCCGAGGCCATGCCGAAGCTCTCCTTGTACTGGCGTCCGTCCGCGGTGGTCTGGAGGTCGCCCGGCGACTCGTAGGTACCGGCGAACCAGGAGCCGATCATCACGTTCGAGGCACCGGCGGCCAGCGCCATCGCGACATCGCGCGGGTGGCGCACGCCGCCGTCGGCCCAGACGTGCCGGCCGAGCCGGCGGGCCTCGGCGGCGCACTCCAGCACGGCGGAGAACTGCGGGCGGCCGACGCCGGTCATCATCCGGGTGGTGCACATCGCGCCGGGGCCGACACCGACCTTGAGGATGTCGGCGCCCGCCTCGACCAGGTCGCGGACACCGGCGGCGGAGACCACGTTGCCGGCCACGATCGGGATCCGCGGGTCCAGCCCGCGCACCGCGCGCAGCGCGCTGATCATCGACTCCTGGTGGCCGTGCGCGGTGTCGACCACCAGCACGTCCGCCCCGGCGTCGATCAGGGCCTGGGCCTTGCCGGCCACGTCGCCGTTGATGCCGACGGTGGCCGCGATCCGCAGCCTGCCGGCGGCGTCCACGGCCGGGGTGTAGAGGGTGGCGCGCAGCGCGTTCTTGCGGGTCAGGATGCCGACCAGGCGGCCCTCGGCGTCCACCACCGGGGCGAGCTTGCGGTGCGTCTCGCTCAGCCGGTCGAAGGCGGCGCGCGGGTCGATGCCCTCGTCCAGCAGCACCAGGTCGCGGGACATGACGTCGGCGAGGCTGGTGAAGCGGTCGACGCCCTGGCAGTCGGAGTCGGTGACCACGCCGACCGGCCGGCCGTCCTCGACCACGACCAGCGCGCCGTGCGCCCGCTTGTGCAGCAGCGACAGCGCCTCGGCGACGGTGGCGCCCGGGTCCAGCGTGATGGCGGTGTCGTGCACCAGGTGGCGCTGCTTGACCCAGCCGATGACGTCGGCGATGACCTCGGTGGGGATGTCCTGCGGGATGGCGACCAGGCCGCCGCGGCGGGCGACGGTCTCGGCCATCCGGCGGCCGGCGATGGCGGTCATGTTGGCCACGACCAGCGGGATGGTGGTGCCGGTGCCGTCGTTCGAGGAGAGGTCGACCGCCTGCCGGGAGCCCACGGCGGAACGGCTGGGGACCATGAAGACGTCGTCGTACGTCAGGTCGTACGAGGGCATGAGGTCGTTCAGGAAGCGCATGAAGGGGCTCTCTGGCTGGGGGGAGGTACACCTCGGGCGCGATTGCGGTGGTGCCGCAGGGCGCGTTCGGGCACCCCGCACCCAGCATTCGATTCTCCGGGACGGTGGAACCAAAAGCCAGTTCGAACAGGATTGCTGGCGCACCGCACAAAGCATGATCACCGGATCGGCGTCCGGCTTGGAGGTTCCTCCAGCCGGTCCGCTTTTCGCCCCGGCCACGGCCGCTCCCGTAGCATTCACGCGGTAACGGCGAGGCGAGACCAGAGAACGGCAGCGGGAATGACGGCGGGCGTGGACTTCGAGCAGGACATCGAGCGGGACGGCGGCGGCGAAGGCCCCGAGGAGGAGATCGACTACGGCCCCGGTCTCGACCCCGAGCGGCTGCGGCTCTGCCTCGACGTGCTCGCCGAGCTCGACCAGCTGCACGTGGACCACCCGGATGCGATCACCGTCCGCAAGGCCGTCGGCGGCATATTCCGCACGCTCAAGCAGCGCCGCCGCCAGGAGACCCGGGCCCGGAAGACCGCCAACGACCGCGAGGTCACCGCACGGACCGCCACCGGCGCGCCGACCCGGATCGACGACGAGACGGCCGGCGCGTTCGGCCTGACCACCGTCACCACCGCAGAGATCGCCGGCATCCTGGAGCGCCCGCGCTCCTGCTACACCTGCAAGCAGCGGTACGTCGAGGTGGACGCGTTCTACCACAACCTCTGCCAGCCCTGCGCCACCAGGAACCGCGCCCGCCGCGACGCCCGCGCCGACCTCACCGGCAAGCGCGCGCTGCTCACCGGCGGCCGGGCCAAGATCGGTATGTACATCGCGCTGATGCTGCTGCGCGACGGCGCCCACACCACCCTCACCACCCGTTTCCCCAACGACGCCATCCGCCGCTTCACCGCGATGCCGGACAGCGCCGAGTGGCTGCACCGCCTCAAGATCGTCGGCATCGACCTGCGCGACCCGGCCCAGGTCCTGGCGCTCGCGGACGAGGTCGCCGCGGACGGCCCGCTGGACATCCTGATCAACAACGCCGCGCAGACCGTGCGCCGGCCGCCGGAGTCCTACCGCGAGCTGGTCGCCGCCGAGTCGGCGCCGCTGCCGGCCGGCGAGCTGCCGCAGTCCACCACCATCGGCCGGTTCGGCAGCGGCAGCGTCGACCTGCCCGCGCTGCCCGCCCAGGCCACCGGCGGCAGCGAGCGGATCTCCGCCGAGGACGTCACCTCGCTGGCCCTGGTCACCGGCTCCGCGACGCCCGCCCGGATCGAGGCCGGCACCGCGATCGACGCCGGCGGCCTGGTGCCCGACCTCGCGTCCACCAACAGCTGGGTGCAGACCGTCAACGAGGTCGGCCCGGTGGAGCTGCTGGAGGTCCAGCTCTGCAACTCCACCGCGCCGTTCATCCTGATCAGCCGGCTCCGCCCGGCGATGGCCGCCTCCGCCTCCCGCCGCAAGTACGTGGTCAACGTCTCGGCGATGGAGGGTGTGTTCACCCGCGGTTACAAGGGCGCCGGCCACCCGCACACCAACATGGCCAAGGCCGCGCTCAACATGCTCACCCGCACCAGCGCGCAGGAGATGTTCGAGACCGACGGCATCCTGATGACCGCCGTCGACACCGGCTGGATCACCGACGAGCGGCCGCACCCGGACAAGATGCGCCTCGCCGAGGAGGGCTTCCACGCCCCGCTCGACCTGGTCGACGGCGCCGCCCGGGTGTACGACCCGATCGTCCGCGGCGAGCAGGGCGAGGACCTGTACGGCTGCTTCCTCAAGGACTTCGACCGCGCCGCCTGGTGACGGGCCGCCGTCCGACGACGGGCCGCCGCCGCGCGGTGGCGGCCCGTCGGCTCCCCCGCCCGTCCGGGTCGCCGTCCGAAGACCCGTATCACCGCCGTATCGCCGCCCGCATCGCCGTCCGTGAAGGAGACCGGAGTTGACCACCGCACCGATGCTCGGCGCAGGCGTGATCGTGCCCACCGGGGACGGCCGGGTGCTGCTCGGCCGCCGGATCACCGCCGGCGAGCCGCCCACGTGGAGCCTGCCCGGGGGCAAGGTGGACGACCCGGGCGAGTCCTTCGAGCAGGCCGCCACGCGTGAACTCGCCGAGGAGACCGGCATCGTGCTCCCCGCCTCGGAGATGCGCGTCCTGGCCGTCCTCCTCGACCACGAGCTGGGCCGGCCCCGGCTCACCGCGGCCGTGCTCGCCCCGCCGAGCCTGGCCGCCGCCGAGGTCACCGAGCCGCACGCCTGCGCCGGCTGGGAGCGGTTCCCGGTCGACGCCCTGCCCGGGCCGATGTTCTACCCGTCCGCCCTGGTCCTCGGCAGCTGGCTGCCGGGCCCGACGGCGCTGCGCGACGTCCTGCGCGCGGGGACGTACGCCTACCCCGTGGGCTCCTCGGGCTGACGCCCACCCGTCCGCGTGTCGACGGTGACGCGGAAGTGGCTGCCGTTGCGCGGGCCGAGCCGGGCGGTGGCGTGCGGACCGGGCACGGCGGTGTCGGCGGTGAACTCGCTCTGCCCGAGGCCGAGCCGGGCGGTGCGCTGGCCGCGGTAGCGGAAGTACACGGCCAGCCGGTGCGGCCCGGGCTCGACGGGCAGTCGCGTCCGGCCCCAGACCGCGGGCGCCTCCACACCGTCGATCGCCACCACCGGCCGGGTGAAGGCGTGGTGGAAGGCCCGCGCGACCAGCGAGGCACGGATGTCGACACTCAGCCGCACCACGGTTCCCCCTCACCGAAGCCTTCGGCCCGGAAGTCTACTCCGGTGCCCGGCTCCCGGCCCGGTGTCCGACCCGGCACCCGCTCAGCCGAGGTCGAACTCCGCGACGACCGGCAGGTGGTCGGAGGCCAGGTGCGCGAGGTCGTCGTCGACCACGGTGAACTCGCGGCAGCGTGCGGCCAGTTCGGGCGTGGCGAAGAGGTAGTCCAGCCGGGCCGCGCCGCCGGGGGCCTCCTCGGCGATCGGGATGCGGGTCGGGTAGGTCGGTCGCGGAGTGCCCCGGTCGAGGTCGGTCCAGCCCCGGGCGGCCAGCAGGTCGGCCGGGCCGGTGTCGATCCGGCCGTCGGCCGTGGTGGTCCGCAGCCGGAGGGTCCGGGCCAACGCCCGGTGGGTGTCGGGGTGTTCGGCGGCGGAGAGGCTGTTGAGGTCTCCCATCACCACCGAGTGCGGCGCGAACGAGGCGGCGCCGGCGACGGTCTCCGCCTCCGCCAGCCGGAAGAGCGGCGAGAACGGGTGGAGGTGCGTCATGACGAAGGCGACCTCCCCCAGCCCGGTGCGCAGCACCGCCTCCACCATGCCGTTGTACATCCCGGCCGACTGGGTGGAGGTGCGGACGACCGCCAGCTCGGGCCGGTGCAGCAGCGCCACATGGTTGCCGCTGGGGGCCCGGTTGAGGACGCCGACCAGGCCGAGCTCCTCGGCGAACCACTCGAAGGTGCCGTCGGTGTCGAACCCGGCGCACTCGCAGAGGCCCAGGACGTCGGGGCGCTGGGCGCGGATCACCGCGAGCAGCGGCTCGGTGCGGCGCTCCCCGCCGTCGAGGATGTTGTACGCCATCACGCGCATGGTGGGTTCTCCCTGCTGGTGGGGCTTGCCGGACGATCGTCGCGCAGCTCCGGCGGCAGCGCGGACCGCGGCGCGTTCTGGTAGGTGACCGGCCGCAGGAAGCGGCGGACGGCAGTGGGGCCGACGGCAGTGTGCAGGACGGAGGTGGTCGCCGGGTAGGGGCCGCCGTGGGTCATCGCCGGGGAGACGGCGACCCCGGTGGGGAAGCCGTCGAAGACCACCCGGCCGGCCTGCTGGACGGCGGCGTCGACGAGTTCGGCTTCGGCGTCGCCGTGGACGGTGACGGTGAGACCGGGCGGCAGGGCCCGCAGCACGGCCGGGAGCGCGGCCGGGTCGTCGTACCGGACCAGGACGGTGGCCGGGCCGAAGTACTCCTCGCGCAGCGAGGGGTGTTCGGTGAAGGTCCGGGTGTCGGTGCCGAGCACGGTGGTGGTGAAGGCGCCGTCGTCGTCGGCGGTGCCGTCCCGCAGCACCACGACGCCGCGCAGGGCGGCGAGTTCGGCGAGTCCGGCGGTGAGCCGGCGGGCCAGGTCGGGGCTGAGCAGCCGGCCGGCGGGGGCCTCGTCCAGCGCGGCGAGCAGGCGGGTGGCGAAGTCCCCGGCGCCGGCCGGCAGCAGGACGACGCCGGGGCTGGTGCAGAGCTGGCCGTAGCCGGTGGTGAGGGAGGCGGCGAGGCCCCGGGCGATCTCCTCGCCCCGGCGGGCGAGGGCGTCGGACAGCAGGACGACCGGGTTGACGCTGCCCATCTCGGCGTAGACGGGGATGGGGTCGGGGCGGGCGGCGGCCAGGTCGAACAGGGCGCGCCCGCCGGTCGACGAGCCGGTGAAGGCGACGGCGCGGATCGGGTCGGCGGTGACCAGCCGGCGGCCGGCCTCCAGGGCCGGGTCCGGGAGCAGCGCGAAGGTGCCGTCGGGGGCACCGGCGTCGCGCAGACCGGCCAGGACCGCGGCGGCGGTGAGCCGGGCGGTGCGCGGGTGCAGGGGGTGCGGGCGGCAGACCACCGGGCAGCCGGCGGCCAGGGCGGAGGCGGTGTCGCCACCGGCGGCGCCGAAGGCGAGCGGGAAGTTGCCGGCCCCGAAGACCGCGACCGGGCCGATGCCGACGAGCATCCGGCGCAGGTCGGGCCGGGGCGGACGGGCGGCGGGGTCGGCGCGGTCGACGACCGGTTCGGTGTGGGAGCCGTCGGCGGCGAGGTCCGCGAACATCCGCAGCTGGCGTACGGTGCGGGCGAGTTCGGCGGTGAGGCCGGGCTCGGGCAGGTTGGTCTCGCGGTGGGCGGTGGAGACGAGGTCGGGGCCGACGGCGTCGATCCGGTCGGCGACGGCGTGCAGCAGCCGCCCGTGGTAGGCGGTGGGCCGGCGGCGCAGCTCGGCGTGGGCGGCGGCGGCCCGGGCGGCCAGGGCGTCGGCGGGGTGGCCGCCGGGCGGGTGCGCGGCGGGTCCGGTAGGTGCGGTAGGTGCGGTGTTCGGGGTGTCCATGGCGTTCAGGGCCGTTCTCCTGGTGCGGCGGCGGTGCGCGGGGTCGGTACGGGGGGTCAGTTCGCGAAGCGGTGGGCGGGCACCCCGCGGACCCCCGGCCGGGCGACCAGGACGTGCCCGGCCGACGGTTCGGCGGCCCGCGCGGCCGGGTCGAGGCCCTGCCGGGCCGTGGTGACGTACAGGAGGTCCAGGCCGGGCCCGCCGAACCCGGGGCAGGTGGCCAGCCGGACGGGCAGCGGCAGGTGGGCGAGGAGTGTGCCGTCGGGCCCGTACCGGCGGACGGCGGCGCCTTCCCAGAGCGCCACCCAGAGGCAGTCCTCGCGGTCGACGGTGAGCCCGTCGGGGATGCCGTCGCCGGGGCCGAACCGGGCGAGGTCGCGGGGCGCGCCGAGCTCACCGGTCCGCTTGTCGTACGGAAAGACGCGGACGCGCGGCTCGGGCGCGCCGGAGTCGACGTAGTGGAGCAGGTCGCCGGCGAGGTTCCAGGCGAGGCCGTTGGACTCGGTGACGCCGTCCAGGACCAGCCGCACCGTCAGGTCGGCTTCGAGCAGGTAGAGGGCGCCGCCGCCGGGCCGCAGATCGAGGGCGGCGGTCCCGGCCCAGAACCGCCCGGCCGGGTCCACCGCGCCGTCGTTGAAGGCGACGCCCGCCGGGGCGCCGGGCAGCGGGATCCGCCGCTCGACGCCGCCGTCGGGGCCGGTCAGGACGAAGTCGGTGCCGGCCGCCAGGACGTGACCGCCCGCGGCACGGAGCCCGGCCGCGCCGACCGTGCCCGGGTACCGTACGGCCGAGTCCCCGCCCGGCCGGTGCCGGTGGACCGTACCGGCCGCAAGGTCGACCCAGACGAGTTCACCGGTCCGGTCGTCCCAGACCGGCCGCTCGCCCAGCTCTGCGCCGGCCGCGACCGCGATCTCCCACTCCATCCGTTTCCTTCCGCGTCGGGTCGGGTGAGGGCCCTTCAGGAGCGCCCGATCACCGGGGGGACCATCCCCAGGTGCGCCCCGATGGGGGCGCGGAGGAAGTCGAAGTCGCAGCCCTGCGAGGCCTGTGTGACGTGCTTTTGGTACAGCGCGGGCCAGCCGCGCAGGTGCGGCGAGGGCGGCGGTGACCAGGCGGCGCGGCGACGGGCCAGCTCCGCCGCCGGGACGTCCAGGTCGAGCCGCCCGGCCGGGACGTCCACCACGACCGTGTCGCCGGTACGGACCAGCGCCAACGGCCCGCCGACGGCGGCCTCGGGGGCGACGTGCAGGAAGACGGTGCCGAAGCTGGTCCCGCTCATCCGCCCGTCGGTGACCCGGACCATGTCCGTGACGCCCCGCGCCGCCAGCTTGGCGGGGATCGGGACCATGCCCCACTCGGGCATGCCGGGCACCCCGACCGGCCCGCAGCCGGTCAGCACCAGCACGGTGTCGGCGGTGACATCGAGGTCGGGGTCGTCGATCCGCGCCCGCATCTCCTGGTACGAGGTGAAGACCAGCGCCGGGCCGCGGTGGACGAGCAGCTCCGGGCCGGCCGCCGAG
Organism: Kitasatospora sp. NPDC088351; assembly: GCF_040685575.1. Classification (NCBI taxonomy): domain Bacteria; kingdom Bacillati; phylum Actinomycetota; class Actinomycetes; order Kitasatosporales; family Streptomycetaceae; genus Kitasatospora; species Kitasatospora sp. NPDC088351. The sequence continues at coordinate 130,533 of NZ_JBFBIL010000004.1, forward strand.
ATCTTGATCACCGCGCCGTCCGGGGCCAGCGAGCCACGGACGACGGCGAAGGCCCCGCCCCGGCGCAGCGGGTCGGCGAGCGGCCGCAGCACGCCGGAGGGGCCGGGTGCGCCGGCGGCGGCCGCGCCGAGGGTCGTCCCGGCCACGGTCGGGGCGTCCTGGCCGAGGAGGCCGCCCAGTTCGCGGACCAGGGCCGGCACGCCGCCGGCCGCGTGCAGGTCCTGGACGAGGCCGGCGCCGGACGGTGCCACGTCGACGAGCACCGGCACGTCCGGGCGGGCGAAGTCCTCCGGTGCCAGGTCCAGGGCGAGCCGCCCGGCGAGGGCCGAGAGGTGGATGATCGCGTTGGACGAGCCGCCGACGGCGTTGAGCACGGTGATCGCGTTGCGGAACGCCGTCCGGGTGAGGATCCGCGACGGGGTGGTGCCCTCCCGTACCAGCTCGACCGCCCGGCGTCCGGCCTGCTCGGCGAACGTCTCGGCGGCCCGGTCCCCGGCCGGGACGGTCGCCGAGCCGGGCAGTGCCAGGCCGAGCGTCTCGGTGAGGACCGCCATGGTGGAGGCGGTGCCCATGGTGTTGCAGGCGCCGAGGCCGCAGGAGAGGCAGCGTTCGACCTCGGTCCAGGCGTCGTCGGAGAGCCGCCCGGTGCGGTGGTCCTCCCAGAGCCGCCACAGGTCGGTGCCGGTGCCGAGCCGGCGGCCCCGGAACACGGCCGGCTGGCGGGCGCCGCCGGTGACCAGGACGGCCGGGAGGTCGGCGCTGGCCGCGCCCATCAGCGCGCCGGGGACGGTCTTGTCGCAGTTGGCGAGCAGGACGACGCCGTCGAGCGGGTTGGCCCGCAGGGTCTCCTCGACCTCCATGGCGAGGAGGTTGCGGTAGAGCATCGCCGTCGGCTTCATCAGGTCCTCGCCGAGCGACATGACGGGGAAGCGCAGCGGGATGCCGCCGGCCTCGGTGATGCCCCGGCGGACGGCGTCGACCAGCCCGGCGAGCGGCAGGTTGCACGGGTTGAGGTCGCTCGCGGAGTCGGCGATGCCGATCACCGGGCGGTGGTCGTCGGCGGCAAGCTCGATCCCGGCCGAGCGCATCGCCACCCGGTGCAGGACGGCGACCTCGTCGTCGCCCGCGAACCACGCGCGGCTGCGCAACGGGGCGGGTTCCGGGCCCTGCGGCGGTCGGCCGGTCACAGCTCCGGCACCCCCAGTCCCTCCGCTCCTGGACCGGACTGGACGAGCGGGACGCCCAGCCGGTCGATCCACTCCCCCGCGACGGCGGCCCGGTGGACCTTGGCCACGGCGATCGCGGCGGCGTCGGCCGCCAGGTGCGCGCCGGCCGGGTAGAGGTTGCGGGCGTTGCGCAGACCGAACTTGACGTACATCGGGGCACCGGCGAGCACCAGGTCGGTCGTCTCGTGGCCGCGCACGACTCCGGCGAGCCAGTCCGGGGACTCGACGTAGAGGTCGATGGGGAGCGAGGTGACCGCCCGCAGTTCGGCCAGCTGGCCGAGGGTGATGTCGGACGGCACGTTGACGGTGTGCGCGCCGAGCCGGGCCAGCTGGCGCATGGCCACCGGGTTGGACGGTGCGATCAGCACCGAGGCCTTCCAGACCACGGACGCCGGGAGCTCCCCGGCCGTCTGGAGGCCGCTCAGCACCTCCAGCAGCCCCAGGTCGGAGACCAGGAAGCCGCGGATGCCCTGTTCGACGGCGCGCAGCACGTCCTCGACGGCGTAGCGGAGCTGGCGGGTACCGCGCAGCTGGCCCGCGAGCGCGGCGCCGTCGGCCGAGCGGGAGTGGTTGCCGGTGCCGTAGCCCTCGCGGGGGCCGACGAACAGCGAGACCTCGACGCCCCGGTCGGCGCCGATCCTGGCCATCTCGGCCAGTTCGGCCCGGGTGAGCAGCATGGCGCCGCTGCCCTGCGAGACGCGGTTGACGGTCACGCCGAGGGCGTCGCCCGCGTCGAGGGTGGCGCGCAGCACGTCCGGTCCCTCGACGCTGGGGATCTCCACCCGGTAGTGGGCGCCGTCGGGGAACCGGAGTTCGCTGGACGGCGGGACGGGTTCGGCGCTCAGGCCGAGTCCGGCGAGGATTTCGGTGCCCCTCATGCGCTGCCTTTCGGGTCGGTGACGGGTCATGTGGTGACGGGTCGTTCGGTAATGGCGGGCCGGTCTACGACGGGCGGTGCCGTGGTGACGCGCTCCGGCCCGGCGTCGGTCAGCAGGTAGGTGTCCTCGGCCTTGGCTCCGCCGGGGAGGCTGGGGTTCCAGGCCAGCGCGTGCCCGAGGGCGATCGGCTGGCGGTACCAGCGGCTGTCGGTCTGCCCGGGCGCGATCTCGAACTCCCGCTGGGCGTAACCGATCGGGCCGCCCTGGTAGTGCTGCCGCCAGCCGCCGGGGTGCCCGGCGGCGGTGTAGGCGCGGTCGAGGGCGGTGAGCGCGTCCCCGTAGCTGCGGCCGGGGCGGCTCGCGGCGAGCACCCCGGCCTCGATGGCGCGGACCGCGGTGCGGTCGGGGGCGTCCCCGGCGAACCGGGTCAGGGCGACGTGCAGTCCGCCCCGGCGGGCCACCAGGACCGCCATGACGGTGCGGTGCAACGGTGCGCCGACGGCCAGCGGGTGGCGGTGGCGCAGCCGTTCGTCGCCGCCGACGATCAGGACCGGCGCGTCGGCTCCGGCGCGTTCCACCCCGGCCGCGATCGCCGCCTGGACGTCGCGGTCCCGGTCGCCGGGCCGCCAGTCGTCCAGGGCGTCCTCGACGGCGGCCGTGGCGTCGGTACCGAGGGCGCGCAGGGCGTCCTGTTCGCCGGGGGTGAGTGCCAGCCGCAACGCCACGAGGTCGTCCGTGGCGTCGACGCCGAAGGCGGGGTGGCCGTCGGAGGCGATCAGCGCCGGGTCGTGGCCGGTGAACCGTGCGGCGGCGACCGCGGGGGCGGCCGGATCGTACCACGGGACGGCCCGCAACTCGCTGTCGGGATCGGGGTGTTCGGCGATGAGCCGGCCGTACTCGACCTCGGTGGTCAGCAGCAGGGCGGTGGTCGGGGTGACGACCGCCCAGAGGGTGTCGAACGGGGCCGTCCGGTCGATCGGGGGGTTCGGCCCGCCGGTGAGCCAGGCGACGGCCGGCGGCCGGGTGGCGACCAGCGCGGGCAGTTCCCGTTCGGCCAGCCAGGCCCGGACCCGGGCGAGTGCTTCGGTCAACACATCTGAGCCTGTTCTGTAGTGCAGAACCGCGTTCCAGTGAACGATGAAGAGCTAAGCAGCCCGCTTTCGTGATCGTCAAGGCTGCTATGCTGAATTAACAACCAACGTTCTGTAATGCAGAACATTTGAACCGCCGCCACGAGCTCAGCACACGACAGGCCGGCCGGCCCGACGCCACCACGGCGCCCGCACCCGTTGCACCGAGGAGACCGACCATGCGCACCCTTCGCGTCGACCGGCCGCACGCCGTCGCGCTCACCGACGCGCCCTCCCCCGCGGCGGACCCGGAGGCCGGCGAGCTCCTGGTCCGCCCGCGCGCGGTCGGCCTCTGCGGCACCGACCTGGAACTGGTGGACGGTGCCGTCGACCCCGCCTACGTCCGCTACCCGCTGGTGCTGGGCCACGAGTGGTCCGGCGTCCTGGCCGACGGCACCCCGGTGGTCGGCGAGGGCATCGTCCCGTGCGGGCGGTGCGCCGCCTGCGGGCGCGGCGCGACCAACCTCTGCGCGACCTACGACGAGATCGGCTTCACCCGGCCGGGCGCGGCCGCCGACGAACTGCTCGTCCCCGCCCGGCTGGTGCACCGGCTGGCGCCCGGCGTGGACCTGGCCGAGGCGGCGCTGGTCGAGCCGATGGCCGTGGTGCTGCGCGGCCTGCGCCGGGCCGCGCCCGAGCCGGGGCTGCGGGCGCTGGTGGTCGGCGACGGCACGATCGGCCTGCTCGCCGTCCATCTGCTGAGGCTCTGGTCCCCGGCGGAGGTCTGCCTGCTCGGCCGCCGCCCGGAGCAGGCCGGGCTCGCGGCGGCGGCCGGCGCGGACCGGTTCACCCTCGACCCCGAGGAGGCGGGCGGGGGCTACCAGCTGGTCGTGGAGGCGGCCGGCACACCCGAGGCGGTCGGGACGGCGCTCGGCGCGGCCGGGCGCGGCGGGACGGTCCTGCTGCTCGGCCTGGCCGGAACGGGCCGCACGGCCGCGTTTCCGATCGACGAGCTGGTCAACGGGGACCTCACCGTGCGCGGCAGCTTCGCCTACACCTCCGAGGTCTGGCGCGAGACGGTGGGCCTGCTCAACGCGGGCGAGGTCGCGCCCGGCTTCGTGATCACCCACCGCTTCCCGCTCGCCGAGGCCGCCGCCGCGCTGGCCACCCTGCGCGGCGGCGCGGGCCCCCGGGGAAAGGTGCTGCTGACGCTGCCTTAGCCGGGTGGCCGGACTTGGCGAAGCGCGGAAGGACGTACCGCGTGGGAGAATGAGGGGGATTGTTCCCGGCCGGTAGGCGGCGGGAGGAGCGGACATGGAGATCAAGCCGCAGGCGGCCGTCATCCCCAAGGACAACGACCAGTTCGAGCAGGGGAAATACGGCCCCGTTTATCCGAAGACACCGGCGTGTTATGGGTTCACCATCGTCGCGAAGGTCAAACCGGGCCGGGCTGACGCGATCCGTGAGCACGGCCACACCCTGGCCGAGGCGCTGGAGGGCGATCCACATCTTCTCGCACCGCTGAAACTGCACTACCTGCGCTGGGTGCTCTTCGACGACGACACGCGCTTCATGTACCAGGGGATCTTCGACACCGACTTCGACAAGTACACCGAGGACGCCGTCGCGCTTTTCAGCAAGGCCGGTGTGAGCACGGCCTTCGAGAACCTCGAAGGGTTCCCCGAGGACTGGCAGACCAACCCCGAGGCGTTCGTCAGGTTCGTGCGCGAACATCACTGCCCGAGCTTCATCGAGTACGGGGAGTACCCGTACGTGACGGCCGATGAGATCAAGAAGGCTCTGCGGATCAAGGATGCCCTGTCGGAGATGCTCGACCAGCTGCAGTGAGAACGGGCCGTCCCAAGCTTGTCCCACCGCGGATCGGAGACGAGATGAGCAAGGTCGGGACCGCGCGCACCTACAACCAGAACCACGTCCCGCGCGACTACACCCCGGGACGGCGACGGGTGAGCATCTACGTCTCGTGGAGCTATCCGGCCGAGGCGGGCAGAAATCCGGCTGAACTGGACAACCGGTTCTCCACGATGACGGAGGTCAGGCGGGTGGCGTGGCCTGCCTACGAGGACCCGAAGTGGTCCGACCCCTTGCGGTTCCAACAAGGCATCGCCGGCGCACTGGAATTGTTCTTCTGGGCCTGGGTGCCGTTCCAGCAGTTCGTCGAGGAGGTCACCGGGCACCCCGTCCCGGTGTATCAGCGCATCGATCAGGCCGGCTTCCGGACCCCGCTCGACGAGCGCGTACTGGCCGACACCGACACGCTGTTCGTGTTCGGGCTGGACCACATGGTCGCCGGGCAGGAGGCCCGGCCCGAGGAGGTCGAGGCACTGCGGGCCTTCCTCGGCCGAGAGGACGCCTGTCTGGTCCTGGGGCCTCACCATGACGTCGGGGCATCGGACGATCTGGCCGTGCGCGACCTGGAGTACCGCCATCACGGCGATCCCCTGGTCCCCCGCCAGCAGCGGTTCGCCACGTACGTCCGGGGCTTGATGCAGGGTCTCGGGGTGCCGGTCGAGAACCGCTACGGGCTGCGCCCCGCGGTGCGGGAGAAGAACAGGATCGCCCCGCTGTCCACGGTCGGGGACCTGGACGCGAAAGGGTGGCTGGAAGGGGTGACGAACTTCAACTTCCATCTGCACCTGCCGCACTACGCCGTGACCACCGACGAGCCGGATGTCATCCACGTGCTGGCCAGACAGCCGATCGACACCTCCAGGCCGCATCCGTTCACCGAGGCCGGCAACACCGAGTTCAACATGTTCCTGTGGATGCCTCCGAGCGGTGAGCAGGCCGGCGATGTGCTGCTGGCGGACTCCACGATCTTCAGTTCGCTGTTCGGCGGCGACGAGAGCCTGCGAAATTTCTGGCGGAACCTCGTCTCGAAGTAGTACCGCAGGGAGGCCAACCGTGAGCGGACCTACGCACGTCGCGTTGGAACTCGGCGATATTCAGCGCGGGGTTCTCAGTCCTCGGCCGACCCCCTACGCCGCGACGTACCTCGTGTTCCACATCGATGACCGGGCACACGGGCGGGAGTTGATACGGCGCGCGAGCGCGATGGTGGCCTCTGCCGCCGACTCGGTCAGCCCCCTGGGGGAAACCTGGCTCAGTGTCGCGGTCACCTGCCACGGTCTGGCGGCGCTGGGCGTGCCGCGCGCATCACTGGCCACCTTCGCCTGGGAGTTCCGGCAAGGGATGGCCGCCCGGGCCGAAGCGCTCAGCGATGTCGGCGAGAGCAGCCCCGAGAACTGGGAAGCGCCGCTGGGCACCTCGGATGTCCATGTGGTGCTCACCGCAGTAGCGCCTGACACCCCTCGGCTGAAGGCCGCCCTCGACCGGGCCCGCCCTGCGTACGACAGCCTTCCCGGGGTGACCGCGATCTGGCGACAGGACTGTCAGGCGCTGCCCACCGAGACCGAGCATTTCGGCTACCGCGACGGCATCAGCCATCCGGCCGTCGAAGGAAGCGGCATCGCCGGGTCGAACCAGCTGGAAGAACCTTTGAAGGCCGGGGAGTTCGTGCTCGGCTACCGGGACGAGATCGGCGGTGTCCGAACTCCGCAGCCGGAGGTGCTGGGACGCAACGGCAGCTACGCGGTCTTCCGAAAACTCCACCAGGAGGTCGCCGCGTTCCGGCGCTACCTGCGGGACAACGCCGACGGCCCCGAGGACGAGGAACTGCTCGCGGCCAAGATCATGGGACGCTGGCGCAGCGGAGCGCCCCTGGCGCTGTGTCCGCAGCACGACGACCCCGCGATCGGTGCCGACCCGCACCGCCGCAACACCTTCCTGTACGAGCGGGACGACCCGGCGGGATTCGTCACACCCGGCGGCTGCCACATCCGCCGGGCCAACCCCCGCGACGCCTCGGTGGCAGGACAGGTGCGACTGCACCGCATGATCAGACGCGGCACCGTCTACGGTCCTCCGCTGCCCGAGGGAGTTCTGGAGGACGACGGGGTCGACCGCGGCCTGATGTTCGCGTTCATCGGAGCCCACCTCGGGCGGCAGTTCGAGTTCGTGCAGTCGCAGTGGATGAACGACGGCGTCTTCTTCGGCGCGGGCAGCACCAAAGACCCCGTCACCGGCTCCCACGACGGCACCGCCGGCTTCACCGTCCCCCGGCGGCCGGTGCGACGCCGCCTTGCCCCCCTGCCGCGCTTCGTCGCCACCCGCGGCGGCGAGTACTGCTTCCTGCCGAGCCTGAGCGCCCTGCGCTGGCTCGGCGATCCCCAGGACTGAGAGGGCGGCGACGCGCGCTCCACCGCAAGGGGAAAGCCCCATGGACACCCTGCACATGCTGTTCAACGCCGTCACCGTGATCTTCATCGCGGCCACCATGTTCGCCGCCGGCCTGGGGGCCACCGTGGCGGCACTGCGTGGCGTCTTCGCCGGCATCCCGCTGCTGCTACTCGCGCTGCTCGCCAACCTGGTGGTCGTCCCACTGCTCGGCTGGGGCATCGGTGCGCTGTTCGGCCTCCCCTCGGCAGCGTTCATCGCACTCGTCCTTGTCGCTTCCTCCCCCGGCGGACCCTTCGGCGCGAAGCTGGCCATGGTGCAGAACGGCGACGTCAGCGCGGGCGCGGCGATGCAGGTGCTGCTCGCCGCCCTCGGCAGCCTCACCTTCGCCCCGACGGTCAACGGAATTCTCACCGCCGCCGAGGTCGGCGGGGGGATCTCCCTCGATGTCGCGGCGCTGGTGCGGACCGTGGCCCTCCTACAGCTCGTACCGTTCGTCATCGGCCTGCTGCTGCGCCGCTACGCGACGCCCACCGCGCGGTCGTGGCACCCCACGGCGGCCGCGGTCTCGAACGTGACATTCCTGATCGTGCTGGCGGGCATGCTGGTCGGCAACTGGAGTGGCGTCGTCGCACTCCTCGGCTCGCTCACCCTCCTCGCCGGTTTCCTGCTCGCAGCCGCCGCCTTCGCCGTCGGCACACTGCTGGCCACGGGTCCGCCGGTGCGCCGCACCACCATGGGCGGCGTCACCGCGGTACGCAACGCCGGGCCCGCCCTGGCCGCAATCGGCATCGCCTTCGGCGACCAGCCCGCCGTCCTGGGCGCGCTCGCCGCCGTCCTGCTCAGCGGTCTGGCAGCGGCCCTCCCGATCGCCACGGTGCTCAGCCGTCGGCGAAGCGGACCCACGGCAGCCGATGACACGCGCTGACCGGGGGATCGCTGTTCATGGCAGGCCGCCCTCCCCGTCTTCGGCCCGCCGGACCCGGCCGAAGGCCGGGGAACGTCGCCCGCCCGGCGGGATCCGCAGGAGGCACCCTGCCCTCACCCCACCGCCCGGCGCAGCGCGGCGGCGATCCCCGGGGCGGCGGCCAGCACCAGCTCCGCGTCCGGCGGGCCGCCGCCGGGGCCCTCGACGACGGCGCCCGCCTCGCGGGCGATCAGCGCGCCCGCCGCGTGGTCCCACGGGCCGAGGCCGCGTTCGTAGCAGCCGTCCAGCCGGCCGGCCGCGACCGCGCAGAGGTCGGCGCAGGCCGAACCGCTCATTCGCACGTCCCGTACCCCGGGGGCGAGCCGGCCGAGCACGGCCAGCTGTCCGGCGCGGGCCTCGCGGTCGTACGCCAGGCCGGTGCCGATCAGCGCCCGGTCCAGCCTGGTCTCCCCGCTCGCCCGCAGCGGCCGGCCGTCCAGGGTCGCGCCGCTCCCCCGGGCGGCGGCGAACACCTCCCCGGCCGGGAGCACCACCACCGCGCCGGCCTCGGCCGTCCACGCCTCGGGCGGCCCGCTCCCCACGGCCACGCTCACCGCGTACGGCACCGCCCGGTACAGGTAGTTGACCGTCCCGTCGATCGGGTCGACGATCCAGGTCAGCCCGCTACCGCCGGGCCGGTGTCCGCTCTCCTCGCCGAGGAAGCCGTCCCGCGGGCGGGCCGCGCGGAGCGCCTCGCGGATCAGCGTCTCGGCCTCGCGGTCGACGGCCGTCACCACGTCCAGCTCGGAGGCCTTGGTCGCGACCACGGAGACCGCCGCCACCCGTCTGCTCAGGACGAAGTCGGCTCCCCTTCGCGCCACCGCGGTCGCGAGCGTCAGCAGGTCCACGGACCCCTCCTAGAATGTTCGGCAGAGAAGAATTGGGTTCCATACAGCAGGACGGGGACAGCACAGCGATGGCGGACACCACGGAGACCGGCGAGAAGCGGACCTACGCGGTGGGGAGCGTGGTCAGGGCGCTGCGGCTGGTGGACCTGGTCGCCGAGGGCCCGGCCGAGGGGGTCACCCTCACCGAGCTCACCCGCGGCCTCGGCACCTCCAAGTCCACCGCCTACTCGCTGGCCCGCACCCTGGTCGACGCCGGCTATCTGCGCGACGTGCAGCCCGGCCCCCGCTACCGGCTCGGTATGGCGCTGGTGCGGCTCGGCGACCGGGCGTCCGCCGCGCACCCGCTGGCCGACGTGGTCAAACCGGCGCTGCACGAGCTGAGCCGGCAGACCGGGATGACGGCGCGCGCCGCGATCAACGACGACGGCTACCCGATGTTCATCGCCCGGGTCGACGCCCCGGGCACCATCCGCTTCCACACCCCGCTCGGCGTGCGCGAGCTGCCGCACACCTCGGCCGCCGGCAAGGTGATCCTCTCCCTGCTGCCGCCCGCGGTGACCGACCGCATCGCCGAGGAGACCGGCCTGCCCTTCCGCACCCGCAAGACCATCACCTCGGCGGCCGAGCTGCGGGCCGAGCTCGACCTGACCCGCGAACGCGGCTACGGCGTGGACGACGAGGAGGACTCCGACGGGGTGCTCTGCGTCGCCTCCCCGGTCTTCGACCACACCGGGACGGTGCTCGGCGCGCTCTCCGTCACCGGCCTCAAGGGCGACCAGTCGGTGCGCCAGATCACCGAGCTCGGCGGGGTGCTGGCCGAGGCCGCCGACCGGATCACCCGGGCGCTGGGCGGCCACCGGGCGCTCTAGCAGGGTGTCTATTTGATCCCCGACCGCAGGAAGCTGTTGATGAACTGCCGCTGCCCGATCAGGAACAGGGCGAGCAGCGGCGCCGTGACGATGACCGTACCGGCCGCCATCCGGGGCACGTCCAGGCCCGTCTCCGGGGCCAGGAACCGGACCAGGCCGACGGTCACCGGCCTGGTCTCGTCCGACACGGCGACGATCAGCGGCCAGAGGAAGTTGTTCCACTGGGTGGAGATCGACACCAGCGCGTACGCGACGATGCTCGGCTTGGCGGCCGGGACGAACACCTTCCACAGGATGCCCAGCCGGGAGGTGCCCTCGATCTGCGCCGCCTCCACCAGTTCGTCCGGCACCCCGAGGAACGCCTGGCGCAGGAAGAACACGCAGAACGCGCTGGCCACATAGGGCAGTCCCACCCCGGGCAGGGTGTCCAGCAGGCCGAAGCCGGCGATCGTCCGGTAGTTCTCCGACATCAGGACCTCGGGGAAGATCATGAGCTGGACCAGGACGAAGACGAACAGCGGTCCCCGCAGGGGGAATTCGAACCGGGCGAAGGCGTACGCGGCGAGCACCCCCACCACCAGCTGGGCGGCGGTGATCCCGGTGACCAGCAGCGCGGTGTTGAGGTAGTAGCGGCCGAACGGCGCGGCCTGCCAGGCCGAGGAGAGATCGGCGGTGCCCGACTCGAAGGCGCGGACGAAGACATAGAGCAGCGGGGCGGTCCAGAGCAGGCCGGCCAGCCACGCCAGCGCCGTCTCGACCCGGTCGGGCCAGCTGACGATACGGTCCACCTGGGGCTCCTAGCGGTAGTGGATCCGGCGGTCCAGCAGGCGGATCTGCAGGACGGCCAGGGCGACCAGGACGCCGATCACCAGCAGCGAGATCGCCGCGCCGTACTGCGGCCAGTGCTGGGCGAAGGTGACCCGGTAGATGTAGTAGAGGAGGAGGTTGCTGGAGTTGTCCGGGCCGCCCTGGGTCATCACGAAGACGAAGTCGACCATCTTGATGCTGTCGGCGAGCGCCACGATCGCCGCGAACAGCGTGGTCGGCATCAGCAGCGGGAAGGTCACCCGGCGGAAGTGCGTGAACCGGCCGGTGCCCTCCAGCCGGGAGGCCTCGTCCAGCTCGGGATCGATGGCCTGGAGCCCGGCCAGGTAGAAGATCATGAAGAACCCGGCCTCCTTCCACACCATCATCGCCATCAGGGACGGCAGCACCAGGGCGGTGTCGCCGAGCCAGTCCGGCCCGGTGATCCCGAACCAGCCCAGCACCTCGTTGATCACGCCGATGTTGGGCTGGTAGAAGTACAGCCAGATGACGGCGATCGCGACCACCGGCAGGATCGCCGGGGCGAACACGCCGGCCCGCAGCAGGGCCTTCCCGCGCAGCGCCCGCTGGAGCAGCACGGCGAGCAGCATGGCCAGCGCCAGCGAGACCGGGACGGTCAGCGCCGAGAACAGCAGGTTGTTGACCAGCGCCTTGCGGAAGACCTCGTCCTCGGCGAGGAAGCGGTAGTTGTCCAGGGTGGGCCCCTCGTCCCGGCGGTCCCGCAGGCTGCTGAGGACCGTCGAGACGAGCGGCTTCACCGTGAACAGGACGAGGAAGGCGAACGCGGGCACCAGCAGGGCGTACGCGAACACCTGGTCCGGGAGCCTGCGCGGCGCGGTGCGGGCTTTCACCGGTGGGTCTTCAGGATGGCGTCGATGTCGGACTGGGCCTTGTTCAGGGCCTGCCGCGGGTCGGCGCCCTTGAGCAGCACGGCCTGCAGGGCCGGTGCCAGGGTCTGGTAGACGACCCGGTCGCGGTCGGGCGTGGCCATCTCGGGGATGGCGTCGGCGACCGCGTCGTGCGGGGCCCTGGCCTGCGGGTGCTGCTTGAGGTAGGTCTGCATCGCCTCGGTGTTCCAGGCTGCTTCGGAGGTCGCGATGTAGCCGGACTTGATCGAGACGTCCGCGGCCCGCTCCGGCGTGGTGAGGAACCTGGCCAGGGTGACCGCGGCCTCCTGCTGCTTCCTGGAGACCCCCGCCTCGAACAGCATCAGGCTGCCGCCGCCGGTGGGCGCGCCCTTGCCGGCGCCCGCCGGGAGCGCGGAGACGCCCCAGTCGAACCCGGCCTTCTCCTGGATGGAGCCGATCCGCCCGGAGGTCGTCCACAGCATGCCGGTGGTGCCGGCCAGGAAGTCGTCGGTGGAGGTGCCCCAGGCGACCTCGGTGGTCGGGGCGATCTTCTGGGCGCCGAGCGAGGCCCAGAACTCCAGCGCCTTGACGTTCTGGTCGGAGTTGACGGTGACCTTGGTGCCGGCCCGGTCGCTGAGCGCGCCGTCGCCGCCGGCCTGCTGGACCAGCGCCTGGTAGAGCCAGTAGGCGGTGCCGGTCGAAGTCGGGACGAACAGGACCCACTTGGCGCCGGCCCCGCTCTGGACGGCCCTGGCGTCGGCAATCAGCTCGTCCCAGCTCGTCGGCGGCTTCTCGGGGTCGAGGCCGGCCTTCTTGAAGTAGTCCTTGTTCCAGTACTGGACGATGGTCGAGCGGGCGAACGGGACGCCCCAGACCTGGCCGTCCGCACCGACCGAGTTGGACATGAACTGCGGGTAGAAGCCGTCCTTCCACTTCTTGTCCGCGTCGCTGGTCAGGAAGGGGTTCCAGGCCGTCACGGCCTTGCGCTCGACCAGGTCGTGCATGAAGGACTGGTCCATGATGGCCAGTGCGGGCGCCTTCCTGGCGTCGATCGCGGTGTTGACGGCGGCCAGGGTCTGGTCGTAGTCGCCGGAGTAGACGCCCTTGACCTTGATCTCGGGGTGCTCCTTGGCGAAGTCCTTGAGGTAGCCGTCGATCAGCGCGCTGAGGGTGCCGACCTGGTCGGGGTAGTAGAAGTCGATGCTGACGGCGCCGTCCTTGCCGCCGTCACCGCCCGGGCCGCCGGAGGCGGAGGAACAGCCGGCGACCGCGGTGAGCGCGAGCGCCGCGGCGGCGAGCGCCCGGGTGCGGGGAGAGAGGGACACGGGTATCTCCTGATGCTCTGTACAGCCGAGGATCGGTGGAACTGGCGAGGGGAAGACGGGGGTTCAGCGCGGGACGCCGGCCGGCCGGCGGACGTCGAGGCGGGCTCCCGTCCGGCGGTCGAAGAGGTGGCAGGCGGCGTACCGGGCGCCGAGGCGGTCGCCGCCGGGGCGGTGCTCGTCGGCGCGGACCCTGACCTGGACGGTGCGGCCGCCGACCCGGAAGGCGATCAGCCGGTCCGCGCCGAGGAGTTCGTCCCGGATCCGGACGGCCGGCAGGGTCAGCTCGCCCGGGCCCGGCGTCAGGTCCTCCGGGCGGATGCCGAGGACCAGTTCCTCGGGCAGCCCGTCCGGCAGGCCCCTGAGCAGGGCGGCGGCCTCGATCCGGAGGGGACCGTCGGCGGCGGTGCTGTCGACAGCGGTGCCGCCCCCGCCGGGACCGCCGAGCAGCAGCGCGGTGCCGTCCCGGCGGACGTCGAGCAGGTTCATCGGCGGGGAACCGATGAAGGACGCGACCCGGGTGGAGGCCGGGCGGGCGTACAGCTCCTCGGGGGCGGCGATCTGGTCGATGCCGCCGTCCCGCATGACGATCACCCGGTCGGCCATGGTCATCGCCTCGACCTGGTCGTGGGTGACGTACAGGACGGTCAGCCCGAGGCGCTGCTGGAGCTCGCGCAGCTCGGTGCGCATGTCCGCCCGGAGGCGGGCGTCCAGGTTGGACAACGGCTCGTCCATCAGGACGAGTTCGGCCCCGCTGACCAGGGCCCGCCCGAGCGCGACCCGCTGGCGCTGGCCGCCGGAGAGCTGGGCGGGGCGGCGGTTCAGCTGCTCCTCCAGGCGCAGCTGCCGGGCCGCCTCGGCCAGCCGCGCCGTCCGCTCGGCCTTCGGCACCCGGCGGGACCGGAGGCCGAAGAGGATGTTCTCGGCGACCGAGAGGTGCGGGAAGAGCGCGTAGTTCTGGAAGACCATCGCCAGCCCGCGTTCGGCGGCGGGCACCCGGGTGACCGAGCGGCCGCCGATCCTGAGGTCGCCGCCGTCCGCGCGTTCCAGGCCGGCCACGATGCGCAGGGTGGTGGACTTGCCGCAGCCGCTCGGGCCGAGCAGGGCGGCGAACTCGCCGCTGGGCACGGTGAAGTCGATCCCGGTCAGGGCCTGGTGGCGGACTCCCCTGGCACCCTGGTAGGTCTTCGAGATCTGCTCCAGTACCACGTCTGGCATGCCTGCCGGCCTTTCAAGTTCTGTGATTCCGAACATTGATCTGCGTGTCTGAACATGGTGGCGCGCCACCCGGTCGTGGCGGCGGCGCGCCGGTGACCTGCCGATGAAATGCGGATTGCCGCGTGGATCAGCCGGTCTTGGTGTAGTGCTGGAGGTAGAGGAAGATCGACTTCCAGCCGGAGCCGACGTGCACGATGTGCAGCTGGCCGCCCGACGGGCCGAGGTCCCAGGCGGCGATGCCCTGCACCTCGTCACCCGGCTCGGCGTCCTGGTGGAACTCGTAGGCGACCTGGCCGGAGACCGGGTCGATCGAGAAGACGGACTTGCCGCTGTCGTCGACCGAGGCGTAGAGCCTGCCCTGCCACATGGCCGCGCCCTGGATCCGGCTCAGCGGCTGGGACAGGGTGACGGTCTTCACCACCGGCAGGGTGCTGCCGGCCGGCAGGCCGAGCAGGTCGGACAGGCTGTAGGCGACCAGCTTGGCGGTGCCGTCCGCGGTGTTCTGCGACCACGGCGCGGTGTAGACCAGGCCCGCCGCGGCGTCCACCGCGACCCACGGCACGCCGCCCGGCATCTGCGCGAGCGGCAGCTGGAGGTAGCGGCCGGTGTAGCTGAGGTCGCTCGCGTCGTAGAGCGCCAGCACCGGGTGCTGGTAGCCGTTCTTGCCGTCCTCGATCGGCGCGATCACATAGCCGCCGTAGTACTCGAGGTCGCCGATGTGGTCGCTCTTGAACGAGGAGCCGAGCGCCGACGGGATCGGGAAGGTGGAGGAGGCCACCTCGTGGTCGTTGGAGATGGTCGCCTTCACCATCCCGCCCGGGCCCGCGTAGTAGAAGTACGTGCCGTCGGTCGCCACACCCTGTCCGCGCTCCAGCGCGTTGAATCCGGTCCACCGGTAGTACTGCGACGTCCGCGTCCAACTCGCGGCCTGCGCGGGGGTCGCCGCCGCGACGGCCACGGCCGCCACGAGGGCGGCGCTGATGCTGATCCGGCCCAGCTTCACTGCCACTCACCTCTACTGTTCTCGATTGTTCGGGATAGCAGAACGGCGTTCCTTATCGCCAAGAGGATTACAACAGGGGCGTTCCGACAGGGTCAATGGGCGGAAGGTGAACGTCAGATGTCACCGGCCGAGGGGGCGCGGACACGGAAAAGCCCCGGGTGCCGCGCCTCCCCCCGTGAGGAGGCGCGACACCCGGGGCCTTGGGCCGGGCGGGTGCGGTCAGCCGTTGCGGGCCGCTTCGGGACCGGTGATCCGCCGGAGCAGCGGGAGGGTCGAGGCGATGATCCCGAGCGAGGCGACCAGCCCGAGGACGACCAGGACGAAGTACGTCGCGCCCGGGGAGACCAGGTCGTAGCTCATCTGCGACTTGAGGAACATCGCCGCCGCCCCGAAGCCCGTCCCGGTCGCGATCGCGGCCACCACCAGCAGCGGCAGCGCGCTCTCCAGCCCGATCACCCGTTGCAGCAGCCGCAGCGGTGCCCCGGTGAGCCGCAGCATCGCGAACGGCCGCCTGCGGTCGGAGAGACCCGCGACCACGCTCACCGCGAGGCTGCAGCCCGCGATGGGCAGGGTGGCGAGCAGCACCACGTTCGCCAGCTGGCGCCAGCCCGCCATCTGCCGCTGCTGCTCGGAGCCCCAGTCGCCGACCGTCCGGGACATGTAGTGCGGGTAGGCGCGGGTGAGGACGGTCCTGGTCTGCTCCATGGCCGCCGTCGAGCCGTCGGTGGTCGCGTAGATCATCTGGACCGGCAGCCGGCCGAGGGCCTCGGGGGTGATCGGCGCGGCGGGCCACTCCGTGTCGGCCTGCGACCGCAGGTCGAGGAACGCGTACAGCGGGATGGCCGCGGCACTCGCGCCGGCCGGGCAGTGGCCGACCACCGGAATCCGGGCCAGGTCCGAGCAGAGCACCAGGCCGGGCGCGAAGGGGCGGGGGTCCGCCGGGTCCTTCGCGATCTTGTCCGGGTTGGCGTGCACCACCGCCAGGCCCTCGGCCCCCGGGACGGCCCGGACGTCCGCCAGGACGCGGTCGGGTACGGCGTCCGTCATCGGCGGTTCGTCCACCATGGCGCCGTGCTCCACCGCGGTCCGGGTCAGCGGATCACCGGCCAGCGAGCCCCGGTTCTCGTTGATGGTGCCGATGATGCAGACGGTCGCGGTGGTGACGAAGAGGGCGAGGACCAGGCCGCTGACCGAGCGGAAGCCCGCCTTGGGGTCGTCCGCGAGCCGCCGGACGGCGATCAGCGTGGCGGGGCGGCTGGTGCGCAGGGCCACGGCCCGGGCGGCGGCCATGGTCAGCCAGGGCCCCGCGACCACCAGGCCCAGCATGACCACCAGGAAGCCGGTGAGGTAGGCCGCCGTCTGCCCGTCGGTGGTCTCCGGGCGGCGGTCGACGAACCAGGCGAGTTCGGCGAGGCCGCCCAGCAGCGGGACCAGCCGCCAGGCCCGGGGCGGACGCGGGGTCACCCGGCGGGAGACGCCCAGCGGCGAGATGGTCACCCGGCGCAGCGCGAACCGGGCCGCGACCGCCGCCGCCACCGGGACGCCCAGGACGGTCCCCAGTACCTGGACCGCGGTCAGGGTCAGGTCGCCGGTGAAGAACCGTTCTCCGGTGAACGGCACGGTGGCGACCACCGGGCGCAGCAGGAAGAAGAGCGCGAAGCCGACGGCCGTCCCGGCGACGGCGGCCACCGTGGACTCCACCGCGGAGATCACCGACACCTGCCGGGGGGTGGCGCCGACCAGACGCATCGCGGCGAACCGCTGCTCGCGGGTGGCCGCGGAGAGGCGGGTCGCGGTGCCGATGAAGATGAGCACCGGGAAGATCAGCGCGCCGGCCACGACGGAGAGGATGAGCGTCATGGCGTCGCCCCGGACGCCACCGCCCGGGCAGTCGTTGTCGCAGGCCGCGGGGAGCGTGGTGGCGATGGTGGTGACGGTCCTGGCCTCGGGCTGGGCCCTGACCTCCTCCGGGGTGCGGCCGATGACGGCGACCAGCGAGTCCGGGGACTGCAGGGCCTCGTCACCGAGGGTGCCGGCCAGCCGGCCGGGGAAGCGGTCGGCCAGCTCGACGGCCGGGGTCTCGCGCAGCAGCTTGGCGAGGGCCGGCGAGGCGTAGTACTCGCCGGGTGCCGGCACCGCGGCCAGGCCCGGCGGGACGGGCGCGGTCGGCCCGGTGGCGGCGACGTCCACCTCGAAGAGCCTGACGCCGTCGTAGTAGTCGGCGTGGGTCCGCCACCAGAGCGGGTCCACCGCCGCCGTCTCGGTGCGGGCGGCCGCCCCGGTGTTGTACCAGAGCACCCGGTCGTTGGCCTTGTCGACGGCGTTGATGCTGGCGAGCGTGGAGAGCAGCATGCCGACGCCGATGGCCACGGCGGCGGCGATGACGATCAGCCGGGCGATGGCCTCCCGGCCTCCGCTGACGGCGAGGCGGAGCGCGAACTCGATCACGAGGCGACCCGTCCGGCCGAGAGCGAGGTGGCCTTCCCGTCCCGGACGATCGACTCGCGGTCGGCGTAGGCGGCGACCCGGGGCTCGTGGGTGACCAGGATGACGGTGGTGCCCTGTTCGCGGGCGGCGCCGACCATCAGCTCCATCACCTGCTCGCCGGTGAGCGAGTCCAGCGCGCCGGTCGGCTCGTCGGCGAAGAGCACCTGCGGGCGGGCGACCAGGCCGCGGGCGAGCGCGACCCGCTGTGCCTGACCGCCCGACAGCTCGCCGGAGCGGCGCCGCTCCAGGCCGTCCAGGCCGAGCCGGGCGAACCAGGGCCGGGCCTCGGCGAGGGCCGCCGTACGGCGGGTGCCGCCGAGCAGCAGCGGCAGGGCCACGTTCTCCTCGGCCGTCAACTCGGGGACGAGCTGGCCGAACTGGAAGACGAAACCGAACCGGTCGCGCCGCAGGGCGCTGCGCTGGGCCTCGTTCATGGTGTCGATCCGCTGCCCGTCGAAGTGGACCTCCCCCGCGTCGGGGACGAGGATGCCTGCCAGGCAGTGCAGTAACGTCGACTTGCCGGAGCCGCTCGGGCCCATGATGGCGAGCACCTCGCCGGCGTCGACGGCCAGACCGGCGCCGCGCAGGGCGGGCGTCTCGCCGAAGGCGAGTTCGATGTCGCGGGCCTCGATCAGGTGGGTCATGACCGAACCGCCTCGGCGAGCGCGTCCAGCCTGGCGGTGGTCAGGTCGATCCAGCGCAGGTCGGCCTCCAGGTGGAACAGTCCGTGGTCGGCGAGCAGGGCGTCGACGAGCGCGCCCGTGCGCCGCAGTTCGGTCAGCTCGCGCATCCGCCGCAGGTGGGCGGCGCGCTGGGTGTCGAGGTACAGCTCGGCGTCGCGGCCGAGCATCAGGGCCAGGACGACCTTGGTGAAGAGCACCGTCTGAAGATTGGGCTCGGGCGACACCGGCTCGGTGAGCCAGGTCTCGAACTCCGTCACCCCGGCTTCGGTGATGACGTAGCGCTTGCGGTCGGGACCGTCACCGGGCTCCGCCTCGGCGGGCACGACCTTGCCGTCCCGGGCCAGTCGGCCGAGCGTGGCATAGACCTGGCCGTACGGCAGGGGCTTGCCCCGCCCGAAGAAGGCGTCGTAGTCGCGCTTGAGGTCGTAGCCATGGCTCGGCTCTCGCTCCAGCAGGCCCAGAAGGGTCAAAGGAACACTCATGAGCTGACCATACACCAGACGTATACTTCGAGTGTATAGCTGGCGAGAATAGTCCGCTGAGCTGCTCGAACATCGATCAGGAGGCGGTCAGGAGGCGATCAGGGCCGGCTGGGCGCTGACGCACGGGAGCGGCCGGGCCGGGCGGGACATGCGTGAGCAGGGGACGGCCCCACGTCCGCCCCCTGCTCCACACCGCGGCCCGGCGAGCCCCCACAGCAGGCCGGACCTCGCCGCGTCCCGGCAACAAGAGGACGCGGCCGGGACCAGCCTGCCCTGCCACCCCCTCCCCCGCCGAGGGCCGAACGTCCCTGTCGTCAGGCCGCCGGTCCCGGTACGGGACCGGCCGGTACGGTCCGCTCAGCCCTTGTGCGCGGACCGGGAGCGGAGAGAGATTGGATGCCGAAGCCCGGCGAACACCCCGGAGGAGCACGCATCGTGTCCAGCACACCCCGCCCGACCCGGGCCGCGTCGCTGCCGCGGCGGGCGGGCCGGCACCTGCGACGGGCCCTCGGCGCCCGCCGCGATCCGCTCGTCCGACCGCTGGACCGGTCCCGCAGCCGGGCGTGGGCCGCGGCGCTCCTGGGCCTGCTCCTCGCGCTGTCCGCCGCCGTCGGCGCCGCGCTGCTCTCCTTCCACGCCGCCGACCATGACGCCTCGGCGGACCGCGCCCGGCTGCACCGGGTCGACGCCGTCCTGCTCACCGCGGCCCGGCCCGGCAACGCCGCGAACAGCCGCTGGGCGGGCGGCTACGAGAGCCGGGCCGACGTCACCGTCTCCTGGACGTACCCCGACGGGCAGCAGCACACCGGCCGGGCCGAGGCGCCCCGCTCCGCCACCGCCGGGTCCACCGTCACCGTCTGGGTGGACGACGACGGCGGACGGGCCGACCCCCCGGCCACCCGGGTCGGCGTCGCGGTCGAGGCGGTCTGCACCGGCCTCTCCGGCTTCGCCGCCCTCGCCGCCGCGCTCGGCGGCGGCCTCGCACTGCGGCTGCGCGCCCTCGACCGGCGGGCCGACCAGGAGTGGCAGCGGTCCTGGGCCCGCCTGGAACCGCTCTGGAGCGGCCGCGGCAGCCGCAGCCCGGGCGGCCCTCAGGAGGGCTGAGCTGCGCCCATGGCCGATTCACCCGCAGCCGCGAGCCGCCGCCCCACCCTTGAGCTGCCGGCCGAACTCGTCGACTGGGTCAGGGCGTTCGCGGAGATCTCGCACCGCACGGTGGAGCAGGTCGTCGAGGTCACGTCACCGTCGAACGGTGACACCGGCCGCACGGCCAAACGCCGCCGGCACTCGCAGTACGGGGCGCCCGTGTACCTGCTGGTGGACCGCCAGGAACGCGATTGCACGCTGTTCTCCCAGCCCGGGAAGCTCGGCTACACGCACGTGGAGGGGCCGCACCCGTTCGGGACTCCCGTGCACCTGCCGGAGCCCTTCGGCCTCAGCCTCGACACCGGCGGGTTCTGACGGCGTCCGACCGTCGGACACGTCTCAGGGCTTGTCCCCGGCGCCCCCCGGGCGGGTCCAGGCCGGGGTGGGCCCGCCGGGGGCGGGGGTGGCGGCACGGTGGGTGGCGGCGGCGACCGCGATCAGCAGGGCGAGTGCCACGGCCAGCGCGGTGGTGACGGTGGCGTGGAACACCAGCAGGGCGCCGAGCAGGGCGCCGGCGAACATCCAGACGGCCGAGGCGAGACGGCGGGCGCCCGCGCGGTCGGCGGCCAGGCCGGTCAGGGTCATGGTCAGCACGGTGGTGGTGAGGTCGGGGACCTTGAGGAAGCGCACGACGGCGTTCTGCAGGCCCATCGCGAAGCCGAGCAGGCCGATCAGGCCGTACCGGGCCGCGTCGGTGGTGTGGCCGGCCACGGCCGCCAGGGCGGTGCTGCCCGCCAGCAGGACCGCCTGGATCACGGCCGAGGCGACGAGCAGCCTTCCCCGGTGACCGGGCAGCCGCTCGCAGAGCCGGCCACCGGCGAACGCGCCCACCAGGAAGGCCGCCAGGGCGGCCAGCGAGGCGGTGGCGGAGAGCCCGGCCGCGCCGGCCAGGGCGAAGCCGAGGAAGACCACGTTCCCGGTCATGTTGGCGACGAAGACATGGCCGAGTTCGAGGTAACTGACCGCGTCCACCAGCCCGGTGACGACGGTGAGCACCAGCAGCATCGGTACCAGCGGGCCGTGGCGGCGGTCGGTCTTCACCCTGTGTCCTCCAGTGGTGCGCTTCGATGATCGCGGGTACTCCGTTCTACGCCCGTCGGCCCGGGATCCCGGTCAGGCGAGCACCGGGCGGGCCCGCAGGTCGGTCGGGGCGAGCCCGGAGGCTCGGCGGCTCAGTGGTTGAGCGCGACCTGGACGATCTTGACGACGACCAGGACCATCGCGACCAGCAGGTAGCCGCGCAGCGCGCCCATGCCGATCCTGTAGGCGGTGGAGACCGTGGGCCGGGCGAGGGTCTCCAGCGGCGGCATCCGCCAGTTCTCCCGCCCGGTGCGGTCGATGCGGTCCTTCTCGGTGCCGGTGCGCCTGCGGACGAAGGAGTACCCGGCGGCCGACACCCCGAGGACGCCGCAGACCGCCATGACGGTGAGGATGGTGTCGGCGCTGATGTCCGGGAAGAGCACGGCCGCGGTCAGGACCACCGAGAGGGTGACCAGGACGCCGACCACCGCCGCCGTGAAGGCGTTGGTCCGGGGCCCGTTGACCCAGGGGCCGAGGACGTCCTTGTCGTTGCAGAGCAGCAGCAGGAAGACCGAGGCGGACGGCAGCAGCACGCCGGCCAGGGTCTGGACGCCCTCGGTGAGCAGACCGAGCGGGGAGCCGGGGATCAGCACGATGGTGGCGGCCACCGTCACCAGGCCCGCGTAGACGGCGTAGAAGCCCTTGGCCCCGCCCACGCCCCGGTGCAGCGAGTGCTTCACGCCGAGCACGTCGCCGACCGCGTACGCGGTGGAGAGCGAGACCGCGAAGGCCCCGATGATCGAGGCGTCCAGCAGCGCGATCGCGAAGAGCACCCCGGCGAGTTCGCCCGCCTTCGCGGCCAGGCCGTGCGCGATGCCCGCCGCGTCGGTGAACTGCCCGAAGCCGTCGGTGCCCGCGAAGGCCGCGGCGGTGAAGCCCGTCATCGCGGCGGCGCCGACGACCACGACGACGATGCCGATCCACAGGTCGACCTTCTCGTAGGCCATGAAGCGCGGGGTGATCCGCTTGTCGATGACGTACGACTGCTGGAAGAACAGCTGCCAGGGGGCCACCGTGGTCCCGACGATGCCGATGATCAGCAACATCACGGTGGACAACTGCCCGGCGCCGCCCGGCAGGTTCGGCACGACGAGGTCACGGGCCATCCGCGTCGCCGACGGGTGGATCAGGAAGTAGACCGGTACCAGCAGCAGCGAGCCTGCGCACAGGGCGATGGCGATCCGCTCGAAGCGCCGGAACGAGCCGGTGAACGCGGAGGCGATGATGACCGCGGCGGCCAGCACGACGGCCAGGGCCTTGGGCAGTCCGAGGTAGCCGGCCGCGAGCGTGATGCCGATGAACTCGGTGACCAGCGTCAGCGCGTTCAGCAGCAGCAGGTCGATCACCGAGAAGGCGCCCCAGAACCTGCCGAACCGTTCCAGGATCAGCCGGGCGTGGCCCACCCCGGTGACGGCGCCCAGGCGGAGCACCATCTCCTGGTTGACGTAGAGGACGGGGACGAGCAGCAGCAGCGTCCACAGCAGGTGGGTGCCGTAGTTCTGGCCGGCCTGACCGTAGGTGGCGAAGGCGCCGGCGTCGTTGTCGCCGACCATCACGATCAGGCCGGGACCAATGACCGCGAGCAGCGTCCTGAGCCGGGCGGAGAGCCCGTGGCGCGGGGTGTCGTCGTCGAGGCGGATGGTGCCGAGGGCGCCCTTGATGTCGCCCAGGTGGGCGTCGTCCAGTACGGCCGCACGCGGCGTGGGAACCTCGGGGTCGAGCATCACGTTCGTCATGACGTGCCTCCCTGACCCCTTCTCTGCGAGGGGGCCGGTCGGGGGCGCGCAGCAGCGATCCCCCCTGCGGGCGCACGGCACCGCGGCCCGCGGCGGCAAAGGGCCGGGCGGGCATGGCGGCGCGCCGGACGCGCGTCACGGCCGGGCCGGGGGCGGCGGGACATGACGGTGCGTCAGGAGTGCGCGCGGGGGAGGTTGTTACCGCGTGCCGGGGGTGAGCGAAAGCAGGCGGGGGCCGGGGCGACTGTGGCCCGGACTACTACCGTCCATGTCTCTCGCCTCCTCCCGGCCGGCGACGCACCACGGGTGCGCCGGATCGACACGGCAAGGAGCGGGCCGACCCGCCGGGCCGGCACACCCCTACTCGTCAGAGCTTTGGCACTTCACGGCGTAATCCCCTTGGCGGGGAAGCCACTTGGGATCAACCCTTAAGTCGGGAGGATCTGTCCTGAACCTGGGCGTCTCTCGACGTCGTCGGGTCAGTGGCCTGTGTCCGTGAAGACGCCTCACCGAACGAGGTGCCTTCTTCGTCTTCTGTCAAACCTTGAGAAGCATAGCCCCTCCGCCGAACGGGTCTCTACAGCTTTGTAGAAGCTTGACCGGGACCTGGGCGAAAGCGGGTGGAACGGGGCCCGCTCCCGGCCCGGGGGTGTCCGGGGCGGGAGCGGGCGGCGCGGGCGGCAGGCCTCAGAGGGCGAGCGCGGGGCGGTGGTGGTCGAGCCAGAGCGCGAGGTCCACCACCCGCTCCAGCCGCAGCCGGTGGCCCCACTCCAACTGGTCGGCCGGGGTGTCGAGGCTGGCCTTGATGACGGTCTCGTCGGCGATGTCGCGGACGTGCGGCGCGTCGAGCGCCTCCCGGGCGAGCCGCTGAAGGCCGCTGTTGTAGTCGGCGTGGTGGGTCGCCGGGTAGTGGTTCTTGGGCCGCCACAGCACCGAGTCGGGGGCCAGGCCCTGACCGGTGGCGCGCAGCAGGCTCTTCTCCCGGCCGTCGTAACTCTTCATCGACCAGGGGGCGTTGAAGGCGTACTCGACCAGCCGGTGGTCGCAGTAGGGGACGCGGACCTCCAGCCCCTGGGCCATCGAGAGGCGGTCCTTGCGGTGCAGCAGCTGGCGCAGCCAGCGGGTCAGCGAGAGGTGCTGCATCTCGCGCTGGCGGTGCTCGGCGGCGCTCTCGCCGTCCAGGTGCGGGACGGCGGCCAGCGAGGTGCGGTAGGTGTCGTCGCGGAACTCGCCGATCCGCAGGTGGGCGGCGAGGTCGGGGTTGATCGGCATGGCGGCCTCGTCGCCGGTGACCAGCAGCCACGGGAAGGTCTGCGCGGCGAGCGCCTTGGGGTTGTGGAACCACGGGTAGCCGCCGAACACCTCGTCCGCGGCCTCGCCGGAGAGGGCGACGGTGGAGTGCTTGCGGATCTCGCCGAACAGCAGGTAGAGCGAGGTGTCCATGTCGCCGACGCCGATCGGCGAGTCACGGGAGACGACCACGGCCCGGCGGTTCTCGATGTCGAGCAGGGTGCGCGGGTCGAGGACCACGGTGGAGTGGTCGCTGCCGATGAAGGCGCCGGCCTCGGCGGCGTAAGGGGTGTCGTGGCCGGTGCGCAGCACGTCGCCGGTGAACTGCTCGGCCTGGTCGCTGTAGTCGACGGCGTAGGAGCGCAGCTTGGCCTGCGGGCCTTCGGACAGCCGGAGTTCGTCGGCGACGAGCGCGGTGACGACGGTGGAGTCGAGGCCGCCGGAGAGCAGGCTGCAGAGCGGGACGTCCGCCTCCAGCTGGGCGCGGGCGGCGCGGTTGACCAGCGAGCGCACCCGCTCGACGGTGGTGTCCAGGTCGTCGGCGTGCGGGCGGGCCTGGAGCTCCCAGTAGCGGCGCTCGCGGATGCCGTCCCGGTCGAGTACGAGCAGGCCGCCGGGGTGCACCTCGCGGACGCCGGCCCAGACCGTGGGCCCGGTGTTGAACAGCAGGCTGTAGGCCTCGCGCAGGCCGTCCGCGTCGACGGCGGGGGTGACCTCGGGGTGGGCGAACAGGGCCTTGGGCTCGGAGCCGAAGGCGAGTCCGCCGCCGACGGCGGTCCAGAACAGCGGCTTGACGCCGAGCCGGTCGCGGACCAGCAGCAGCCGCTCGGCGCGCTCGTCCCAGATCGCGAAGGCGTACATGCCCTCCAGCCGGTCGACCAGGGCGTCGCCCCACTCCTGGTAGGCGCGCAGCACCACCTCGGTGTCACTGCGGGTCTCGAACCGGTGTCCCCTGGCGCGGAGTTCGGCGCGGAGCTGGTGGTGATTGTAGACCTCGCCGCTGTAGGTCAGCACCACGCCCGGGTTTTCCTGGCGGTCGGCCATGGGCTGGGCGCCGCCGTCGATGTCGATGACGGCGAGGCGGCGGTGACCGAGCGCGGCGTGGGCACCGAGCCAGATCCCGCCGGCGTCGGGCCCGCGCAGGGCCATGGTCGCGGTCATCGCCTCGATGACGGGGGCGCTGTGGCGGACGTCCTGATGAAAGGACACCCAGCCGGTGATTCCGCACATGCGCGTGCACTCCTTGTGGCGGACAGAGTCGGACGGAGCAGGTGGAGCGGGTGGGACAGGCGGGGCGGGTGGGTCGGACGGGCCGTCGCCCGGCGGCGCCCGGTCCACCAGTCGGGCGGTGGTCACCTGCGGTTCCAGCGGAATCGGACACATTTTCTGCCACCCCGATGGCACGAGCAGTCGTCGCCCTGCATATATAGTTCACCTGCATATGCAGCCGAACAGCTCAATGAGGGGGAAAGTGTGTCCCGCACCGATCCGATCAGGACCGCCGGCCAGGCCGTCCTGCGTCTGCAGAACGTCACCCGGGTCCACGGGCAGGGCGCGTCCGAAGTGCACGCGCTGCGCGGGGTCGAACTCACCGTGCACGCCGGAGAGTTCGTCGCCGTGATGGGCCCGTCCGGGTCCGGCAAGTCCACCCTGCTGACCCTGGCGGGCGGCCTGGACGCCCCGAGCGCCGGCCAGGTGCTCGTCGAGGGCTCCCCGCTCGGCGGGCTCAGCCGGGGGCGGCTCTCCGCCGTCCGGCGCCGCTCGATCGGCTACGTCTTCCAGGACTACAACCTGATCCCGGCCCTCACCGCCGCCGAGAACATCTCGCTGCCGCGCGAACTGGACGGTGTCTCCGGTCGCGCCGCCCGCCGCGAGGCCCTCGCCGCCCTGGAGGAGATGGGCATCCCGGAGCTCGCCGACCGCTTCCCCGACGACATGTCCGGCGGCCAGCAGCAGCGCGTCGCCATCGCCCGCGCACTGATCGGCGAACGCCGGCTGCTGCTGGCCGACGAGCCCACCGGCGCGCTCGACTCCGCCACCGGCGAGTCCGTCCTCGCCGTCCTGCGGGCCCGCTGCGACGCCGGGGCCGCCGCCATGATGGTCACCCATGAACCGGCCCACGCCGGCTGGGCCGACCGCGTCGTCCTCCTGCGCGACGGACGGATCGTCGAGGAGCGCACCCGCCGCCCCGACGGGACGCTCCGCGACCTCGGCGCCGACCACCCGGAGGTGGCCCGGTGAAGCTCAGCGCCTGGCGGGTCGCCCTGCGCATCGCCCGCCGCGACGCCCTGCGCGCCAAGGGCCGCAGCGCCCTCGTCGTCGCCATGGTCGCCCTGCCCGTCCTCGGCGTCACCGGCGCCGACATCGTCCACCGCAGCGGACAGCTCACCCCGGCCGAGCGCGTCGAGCGGGTGATGGGCGGCTCCGACGCCCTGATCAGCGCCCTCGCCCCGGGCCGCACCGCCGAGCAGGCCCCGTTCGCCGACGACGGCACCCTCACCCGCACCGCCACCCCCGGGAAGCCCGCCACGCCCGAGGAGACCAAGGGCGCGGCCGTCGAACCCGCCACGCTGGTGGCCTCGTTGCTGCCCCAGGGCAGCGTCCTCACGGCGGCCCGGCCGGGCCCCGAGGCCAGCGCCGGCTCCCGCGAGGGCCTGCTCCGCACCGACACCGCCGAGGCCGACCTCACCGACCCGGTCTGGGCCGGGCGGCTCGATGTGGTCGACGGCCGCGCCCCCGGCGCCCCGCACGAGGCGGCCGCCACCCGGGCCTTCCTCGAACGGTCCGGGCTGCGGCTCGGCGGGACGACCGCGGTCAAGGGGCTGGACCGCACCCCCTTCACCATCACCGGCGTGGTCGAACACCCGGGCGACCTCAGGAAGGTCGAACTCGTCGCCCGCCCCGGGGAGCTGATCGCCCCGCTGGCCGAGGCCCGGGACAGGGACAGGCCCGTGGCCGGTATCGGGTCGGCGGACGAGAAGCCGGTGAGCACGGACGCCTGGCTCGTCCGGCTCCCCGCCGGGGCGGTGATCGACTGGGCCAAGGTGCGGGAGTTCAACGCGTACGGCTACACCGTCACCTCCCGCTCCGTCGCCCTCGACCCGCCGGACCGCTCGGCCGTCCCCTACTACCGGGACGGCCCCCGGTACGCCGAGACCTCCGCCCGGACCACCACCGCCGTCATGGTGGCCACGGTCACCGGCATGGCGCTGCTGGAGGTCGCCCTGCTCGCGGGCCCCGCGTTCGCGGTCGGCGCCCGCCGCTCGCGCCGTCAGCTCGCCCTGCTCGCCGCCGCCGGCGGCAACCGGACCCACGTGGGCGCGGTGGTGCTCGGCGCGGGCGTCGTCCTCGGCCTGGCCGGTGCGGTGACGGGTGTCGTCCTCGGGATCGGCCTGGTCGCGCTGGTGCGGCCCTGGATCGAACGGGCGGGCGGCAGCCGCTTCGGCCACTTCGACCCGGCGCCGCTCGACCTGGCCGCCATCGCCGGCATCGGCGTGGCCACCGCCCTGCTCGCCGCCGCCCTGCCCGCCCTGCAGGCCGCCCGGCGGAGCGTCACCGCGGGCCTCTCCGGCCGCGACACCGTCAACGCGCCGAACCGCTGGATCACCCTGCTCGGCCTGGTGATGCTGGCCGGCGGCGCCGCGCTCGCGCTCTACAGCGCGGGGAGCGGCACCGGCATGCCCGGCACCCCGGTGGCCGGCGGGTACGACGCCCGGACGCTCGGCGTGCTGGGCGGCTCGGTCAGCGCCGAACTCGGCCTGCTCGCCTGCACCCCGGTACTGATCTCGCTCTTCGGACGGCTCGCCCGCTTCCTCCCGATCGCGGCCCGGCTCGCCCTGCGCGACTCGGCCCGGCACCGTTCCAGGACCGCACCCGCCGTCGCCGCCGTCATGGCCGCCGTCGCCGGTGCCGTCGCGGTCGGCGTCTACACCGCCAGCACCGACGCCCAGGCCCGGCAGGACTACCGGCCGCAGACGCCGAACGGCGCCGTCACCCTGACCACCGGCGTCGACAGCCCCGACCTGCCGAGGCTGCGCGCCACGATGGAGCAGGAGCTGCCGGACCTCGGCCCGCGCGGCGACCTCTACCAGGCCGTCTACCGCTTCTGCGCCAACTGCTCCAGCACCGTCCACCCCAAGGGCGGCGACCGGACCAGGCGGTTCGCCGGCCAGGGCCGGCTGGTCGTCGGCGACGACGCCGTCCTGCACAACCTGTTCGCCGTGCACGATCCGGCCGCCGAGCAGGCGCTCGCCGCGGGCAAGGCGGTCGTGTTCGACCCCTCCTACCTGTTCGACGGCAAGGCCGTGTTCCAGCTGCGCGGCGGCGGCGCCCCGTTGCAGCCCGGCGAGATCCCCGCACCGGACGTCCAGGAGGTCGGCGTGGAGGCCGTCCTGGTCGACAACCCGTCGGCCGCCCGGTACGGACAGGTCCTGGTGAACCCGGCGACGGTGCACAGGCTCGGGCTCTCCGCCCAGGCGACCGGTGCCATCTGGCTGCCCGCCACGCCGCCGGACGACAAGGCGCAGCAGCGCGCCGACGCCGCAGCCGCCCGGCTGGACCGGATGGCCGGCGTCGGGGTGGAGCGCGGCTACCAGCCCAAGAGCGACCTGGTCACGCTGTCGCTCAGCGGGTTCGCCGCCCTCGTCGTCCTCGGCGCGGCCGGCATCGCCACCGGCCTCGCGGCCGCCGACTCCAGGCACGACCAGGCCACCCTGGCGGCCGTCGGCGCCCCGCCCCGGATCCGCCGCACCCTGGCCGGACTGCAGTGCGCGCTGATCGCGGCTCTCGGGGCCGTCCTGGGCACGGTCAACGGATTCGTCCCGGCGATGAGCCTGCTCAAGGTCCGCACCGCCGGCGGCCTCGACGGCGGCCCGGCACCGGTCACCGCGCCATGGGTGCTGATCGCCCTCACCGCGCTCGTCCTGCCGGTGGTGGCCGGGCTGATCACGGCGGCGTTCACCCGCTCGCGGATCCTGCTGACCCGGCGCGTCTCCTGACGCGGGCTCACCGCGGGTGGCCCGTCTCCGGTCCGGAGGCGGGCCACCCGGCCGTCCGGGCCTGTCACCCCTGGACGCGGCCGGCCAAGGCCCCGGGCGGAACGCGTTTCGCCGTCCGGGCCGGACAGCGCCCCCGAACCGCCCGTCCAGCAGGCTCGCGCACGCCGGTTCCGGTGCACTCCACCCGGTCCGGAGTGGACCGACGCGGCAGAGCGAGGGAAAGGTCACACTCCCCGCCTCTCCTGCACGCCCGCCGCCGGACGCTAACCTGCCGGACATGACGGTCCCGCCCGAAGGGCTTCCCCTGGCCGCCGAGTTCCCGGCAGCACACCGTGAGCAGTGGCAGCACCTCGTCGAGGGTGTGCTGCGCAAGTCGGGTGCCCAGCCCGCGGACGGCGCGGCGGCCGAGGAGGCGCTCACCACCGCGCTCCAGGACGGGCTGCGCGCCCGCCCGCTGTACACCGCCGAGGACGCCCCGGCCACGCCCGGTCACCCCGGCTTCCCGCCGTTCGTCCGGGGCGGCCGGCCGCAGGGCTCCGCCGTCTCCGGCTGGGACGTCCGCCAGCGGCACGCCGACCCGGACCCGCGCCGCACCAACGAGGCGGTGCTCGCGGACCTGGAGAACGGCGTCGGCTCGCTCTGGCTGGAGCTGGGCGGCGCGGGCCTGCCGGTCGCGGCGCTGCCCGAGGTGCTGTCCGGCGTCTATCCGGACCTGGCCGCCGTGGTGCTCGACGCCGGCGCCGAATTCACCGACGCCGCCGAGCGGTTGTTCACGCTCTACCGGGAGCGCGAGGTCTCCCCCGGCGCCGCCGCGGGCAGCCTCGGCGCCGACCCGCTGGGCCTCCAGGCCAGGACCGGCCGGGCCGAACGCACCGACGCGCTGCTCGCCGAGGCCGGCGCGCTCGCGGCCCGCTGCGCCGACGGGTACCCGGGCGTCCGGGCACTGACCGTCGACGCCCTCCCCTACCACGAGGCCGGCGCCTCCCCCGCGCAGGAGCTCGGCTGCTCGCTCGCCAGCGCCGTCGCCTACCTGCGTGCGCTCGGTGCCGCCGGGCTCTCCGTCGACGCCGCCTTCGGGCAGCTGGACTTCCGCTACGCGGCCGACGCCGACCAGTTCCTGACGATCGCCAAGTTCCGTGCGGCGCGCCGGCTCTGGGCCCGGGTGGCCCAGGTGTCGGGGGCCGCACCCGAGGCCTCGGCGCAGCGCCAGCACGCCGTCACCTCCACGGTGATGACGACCGCGCGCGACCCGTGGGTGAACATGCTGCGCACCACCGTCGCCTGCCTGGCGGCCGGGGTCGGCGGGGCGGACGCGGTGAGCGTGCTGCCGTTCGACAGCGCGCTCGGCCTGCCGGACGCGTTCGCCCGCCGGATCGCCCGCAACACCCAGGCGATCCTGCTGGAGGAGTCCCACCTGGCGCGGGTGATCGACCCGGCCGGCGGCTCCTGGTACGTGGAGCGGCTGACCGACGAGCTGGCCCGGGCCGCCTGGGCCTGGTTCCAGGAGATCGAACGGGCCGGCGGCCAGCAGGCCTCGCTGGGCTCCGGACTGGTCGGCGAGCGGATCGCCGCGACCTGGGCGGAGCGCTCGGTCGCGCTGGCCAGGCGGCGCGAACCCGTCACCGGGGTCAGCGAGTTCCCGAACCTGGACGAGCAGCCGCTGGTCCGCGAGCCGGCCCCGGCCGGGCCCGCCGGCGGGCTGCCCCGGGTGCGGCGCGCCGAGGCCTACGAGGCACTGCGCGACCGCTCGGACGCGCGGCTGGCCGCCACCGGGGAACGGCCGCGGCTCTTCCTGGCCTCGATCGGCACCGCGTCGGCGCACACCGCGCGCACCACCTTCGCCGCCAACCTGTTCCAGGCCGGCGGCATCGCGACCACCGCCGCCGAAGGCACCGACGCCGCCGCGCTGGCCGAGGCGTTCACCGCCAGCGGTGCCCGGGTGGCCTGCCTCTGCTCCAGCGACCGGCTGTACGGCGAGCACGCCGAGACCGTCGCCGCGGCGCTGAAGGCCGCCGGGGCCCGGCGGGTGCTGCTGGCCGGGCGGCCGGGCGAACAGCGGGAGGCCTACCGGCGGGCGGGCGTGGACGAGTTCGTCTTCGCGGGCGGCGACGCCGTCGCCGTGCTGACCGCCCTCCAGGACGAGATCCTGAGCGGGGCCCGGGACGAGATCCTGGACGAGACCACCGAGATCGGAGTGGCGCGATGATCCCCGACTTCACCGAGATCGGGCTGGACGGGGACACCGGCCCGGACGTCACCGACGGGCAGTGGCGGTCCGCCTGGCGGCAGGCCACCGGCAAGGACGTCGAGGAACTGCTCTGGGACACCCCCGAGGGCATCGGCGTCAAACCGCTGTACACCGCGGACGACCTGGCCGGCCTGGACTTCCTGGGCACCTACCCCGGCATCGCCCCGTACCTGCGCGGCCCGTACCCGACCATGTACGTCAACCAGCCGTGGACGGTCCGGCAGTACGCCGGGTTCTCCACCGCCGAGGAGTCCAACGCCTTCTACCGCCGCAACCTGGCGGCCGGTCAGAAGGGCCTCTCGGTCGCCTTCGACCTGCCGACCCACCGCGGCTACGACAGCGACCACCCGCGGGTCACCGGTGACGTCGGCATGGCGGGCGTGGCGATCGACTCCATCTACGACATGCGCCAGCTCTTCGACGGCATCCCGCTGGACCGGATGTCGGTGTCGATGACCATGAACGGCGCGGTGCTGCCCGTCCTGGCGCTGTACATCGTGGCCGCCGAGGAGCAGGGGGTGGCGCCCGAGAAGCTGGCGGGGACCATCCAGAACGACATCCTCAAGGAGTTCATGGTCCGCAACACCTACATCTACCCGCCGCAGCCGTCGATGCGGATCATCTCGGACATCTTCGCGTACACCTCGCAGAAGATGCCGCGGTACAACTCGATCTCCATCTCCGGCTACCACATCCAGGAGGCCGGGGCCACCGCCGACCTGGAGCTGGCCTACACCCTGGCCGACGGCGTGGAGTACCTGCGGGCGGGCCTGGACGTCGGACTGGACGTGGACGCCTTCGCGCCCCGGCTGTCGTTCTTCTGGGCGATCGGCATGAACTTCTTCATGGAGATCGCCAAGCTGCGCGCGGCCCGGCTGCTCTGGGCCAGACTGGTCAAGGAGTTCGGCCCGAAGAACCCCAAGTCCCTGTCGCTGCGCACGCATTCGCAGACCTCGGGCTGGTCGCTCACCGCGCAGGACGTGTTCAACAACGTCACCCGCACCTGTGTGGAGGCGATGGCCGCCACCCAGGGCCACACCCAGTCGCTGCACACCAACGCGCTGGACGAGGCGCTGGCCCTGCCCACCGACTTCTCCGCCCGGATCGCCCGCAACACCCAGCTGCTGCTCCAGCAGGAGTCCGGCACCTGCCGCGTCATCGACCCGTGGGGCGGCTCCGCGTACGTCGAGAAGCTCACCCACGACCTGGCCCGCCGCGCCTGGCAGCACATCCAGGAGGTGGAGGCGGCCGGCGGCATGGCCAAGGCCATCGACGCGGGCATCCCCAAGCTGCGCGTGGAGGAGGCCGCGGCCCGCACCCAGGCCCGGATCGACTCGGGCCGCCAGCCGGTGATCGGCGTCAACAAGTACCGGGTGGAGAGCGACGAGCAGATCGAGGTGCTCAAGGTCGACAACTCCTCGGTGCGCGCCCGCCAGATCGAGAAGCTGCGCCGGCTGCGCGACGAGCGCGACGAGGCCGCCTGCCGGGGCGCGCTGCACGCGCTGACCCGGGCCGCCGAGGCGGGCCCGCAGCGCGGCGGCTCGCTGGACGGCAACCTGCTGCACCTGGCCGTCAACGCGGCCCGGGCGAAGGCCACCGTCGGCGAGATCTCGGCCGCCCTGGAGAAGGTGTACGGCCGGCACTCCGGCCAGATCCGTACCATCTCCGGCGTGTACCGTGACGAAGCGGGGCCGTCGGCCTCCGTACAGCGCACCCGTGACCTGGTCGAGCGGTTCGAGCGGGCCGAGGGCCGCCGACCGCGCATCCTGGTCGCCAAGATGGGCCAGGACGGCCACGACCGCGGCCAGAAGGTGATCGCCACGGCCTTCGCCGACCTCGGCTTCACCGTCGACGTCGGACCGCTGTTCCAGACCCCGGCCGAGGTCGCCCGCCAGGCCGTCGAGGCGGACGTGCACATCGTCGGCGTCTCCTCGCTGGCCGCCGGACACCTCACCCTGGTGCCCGCGCTGCGCGCCGAACTCGCCGAGGCCGGGCGCGAGGACATCACCATCGTGGTCGGCGGGGTGATCCCCCCGCAGGACTTCGACGCCCTGTACGAGGCGGGGGCGACGGCCGTCTTCCCGCCCGGCACGGTGATCCCGGACGCCGCCTACGACCTGCTGGGGACGCTCGCCGCCGACCTCGGCCACGAGCTGTGAGATTTTGATCGCATGCCTCCACGGACGATCGACCTCGACAGCTACGTGACGGGTGTCCTGGACGGCTCGCGCGCCCACATCGCGCGCGCCGTCACCCTCGTCGAGTCCACCCGGCCCGACCACCGCGTGCTGGCCCAGCAGTTGCTCCAGCGGCTGCTGCCGCACGCGGGCGGGGCGGTCCGGGTGGGCATCACCGGTGTGCCCGGTGTCGGCAAGTCGACCTTCATCGACTCCTTCGGCACGATGCTCACTTCGTCGGGACACCGGGTCGCGGTGCTCGCCGTGGACCCGACGTCCTCCCGCACCGGCGGCTCCATCCTGGGCGACAAGACCCGGATGGAGCGCCTCGCCGTCGACCCGCACGCCTTCGTCCGCCCCTCCCCCACCTCCGGCACCCTCGGCGGCGTCGCCAAGGCCACCCGGGAGTCGATGGTGGTGATGGAGGCGGCCGGCTACGACGTCGTGCTGATCGAGACGGTGGGAGTCGGCCAGTCCGAGACGGCGGTGGCCGGGATGGTGGACACCTTCCTGTTGCTCAGCCTGGCCCGCACCGGGGACCAGCTGCAGGGCATCAAGAAGGGCGTACTGGAGCTCGCCGACGTCATCGCGGTCAACAAGGCGGACGGCCCGCACGAGACCGACGCCCGCGCCGCCGCGCGCGAACTCGCCGGCGCGCTACGGCTGTTGCAGGCCCCGGACGCGCCCTGGACACCCCCGGTCCTCACCTGCAGCGGCCGGGACGGCGCCGGACTCGACGTACTGTGGGAACGGCTCCAGCAGCACCGCAAGGTCCTCGACGCCACCGGCGCGCTGGCGACGAAGCGGCGCGACCAGCAGGTCGAGTGGACCTGGGCCATGGTCCACGACCAGCTCTACGCCCGCCTCCACGAACACCCCGAAGTACGGCGCTTGGCCCCCGAACTGGAGGCCCAGGTCCGCGCCGGCTCCCTCCCGGCCGGCCTGGCCGCCCAGCAGATCCTGGACAGCTTCTTCGGCGCCTCCTAGGTCCACGAAGCGCCTCGACTCGCACGCGATGTCGAGGCGCTTCGTCGTACGGTCAGGCGGCACGGCCGCGCGAACTGTCCCGCGCCGTCCACGACACCGCCGCCGATGTCGGCGTCGACGTGCAGCCGCCGCCCCCGGCCGAGCTCGCGGCCGGGCTCACCGCCGCATGGGAGACCTACCGCTCCGGCGACACCGTCCGCTCGGCCATGGTCGCGTCCGGCCGGTCGTGGATCTACATGCGGGATGCCCGGCTCGACCAGGCGGAGGAGACCGCACGGGCGTCGTACGAGTCGATCGAACCCCACTACGGGCACCGGGAGCTCGGCCTGCTCGCCACCTACGGGTGACACGTCACGTTCGCCGCCGTCGTCGCGGCCCGTCAGGGCAACGTCGACGGGGCCGACGACTTGCTGTCCCAAGGCCACGCGGTCGCCGCCCGGATGGACCGGGACGTGACCGTGAACGGCACGGCGTTCGGACCGGCCACGGTCACCGCGCAGGCCGTCGGCACTGCCGTATCGACCGGCCGCCCCGGCAAGGCGCTCGGCCTGTTCGAATCGATCGGCGACACCTCCAGCCTCACGCCGTCCGCGCGGAACCGCCTGCTGCTCGGCATCGCCCTTGCACAGGCGGACACCCGACAGTCGGACACCGCGCTGGACACCCTGCTGGAGGTCTGCTCGACCGCCCCCGGTTGGGCCTACCGTTACCAGTACGGGCTGGACTACACGTTCCCCGTCACGCGCCTGGTCCTCTCGGACCTGTACCTGTTCCACTCCTTCACCGCCCCGGCCGACGAGATCGCCACACACCTGCGGCAGATCGGCATGTGGCTCGACCAGGGCGCGTGGCGCTCGAAGGGCGACGGTGTGTGGGCGAAGGGTGACCTGCGGGTCGCCGTTGCCGAGTACGACGACCACCCACAGGACGAGCGTGCCGGGCGCCCCACGCCGACCGGCTTCCGGTCCGTCGACCTGTGCTTCATCTCGGAGGACTTCAAGGTTCCGCGCACCGTGCGGAACCTGCCGTGGGACGTTCTCGCGGGCGGCATGCGGATCAAGGACCGACGTGGAGAGCCGACGATCGCGCCCGACCTGACGCCGATCCTGGACTTCCTGCCGTTTCAGGTCGAGGTCGGCTGCGGCACGTCGATCGAAGCCGGTATCCCGCCGCTGCACTACCTGCACGAGGTGTACCGGGTCACCGACCGCCGCGACAACACCCTGACGCAGTCCCACGCTTTCACCCTCAGCCACGAGGCTGACACGCTGATCCCAGAGATGCTGCTCAGCGCCGACACCAAGGCACCCGACCTGGTCGCGATGTTCCGCGCATACTTCCTGGCCGAGCCGACGGCCGCGCACCGCGCGCTCAAGGCCCTCCACACCACCGGCCATTTGGTGTCGGCCCGGTGATCACGCACAACTTCGACAGCCTCTCGGCGCGGGCCGGGCTGCCCGAGGTCTTCGTCCGCCGCTATGACCAGAAGATCCCACCGGTGCCGCTGCTGCCCGAGGCCCGGGCCCTGCTGGTCGTCGGCTTGCACGCAGACCGGCGCGCGGTCCAGCAGCGCGCCCGCGAGATGGATATGCGCATCTTTTACGTCGACCCCGAAGGGCTGGTGGAGAACGGCACCTTCAAGCCCTGCCCGATCGAGGGAGCCCATACCGGCGACGTGGTCGTGCGGCAGGCCGCGATCCCTGCCCTGCGCCGGCTGTGCGAGTTGCCGAACGTCTCCGCGTGACGGTCCATCACATGTCGGTCAGTTGGGCCCCGCCGGGCCGGTAGCGTCGCGGGAGCGCGCACGCCCGCGCGCCCCGCGACCACTCCATCCGACAAGGACCACGATGCGCGTTTCCGTGATCGGCTGCGGCCACCTCGGCATCCCCCACGCCGCCGGAATGGCCCACCTCGGCCACGAAGTCCTGGGCGTCGATCTCGACGCAGCCAAGATCGACCAGCTCAACCAGGGCGAAGCCCCGATCTTCGAAGCCGGGCTGCCCGAACTGCTCGCCAAACACACCGGCTCCGGGCAACTGCGGTTCACGACCAGCATCGCCGAGGCCGCCGCGTTCGCTGACGTGCACTTCCTCGCGGTCGGAACCCCGATCGACGCCGACGGCCGGTCCTACGACCCGGGACAGGTCTTCGGGGCCGCTCGGACGCTCGCGACGCACCTGACGCGGCCGTGCACGATCATCGGGAAGTCGACCGTCACCGTCGGCACCACCGCCCACCTGACGCGGCTTGTGCAGCGGCTCGCCCCGGCCGGCGAAGCCGTCCACGTCGTGTGGAACCCCGAGTTCCTGCGCGAAGGCCACGCCGTCGAGGACACCCTTCGCCCGGATCGGCTGGTGGCCGGGCTCACCAGCCCTGACGCCGAAGCCGTCGTGCGTGAGGTGTTCGCGCCGATTCTGGCGGACGGCTGCCCGCTGTTCGTCACCACCCCGGAGACGGCCGAGCTGATCAAGGGCGCCGCGAACACCTTTCTCGGCCTCAAGGTGTCGTTCGTCAACGCCGTCGCGGACATGTGCACCGCCGCCGGTGCCGACGTGATCACCCTGGTGCGGGCCCTCGGCATGGACCCGCGTATCGGCGCCGGCGGAATGCAGCCCGGCATCGGCTACGGCGGTGGCTGCCTGCCCAAGGACGTCCGGGCGTTCACCGCCTCCGCCGCTCACCTCGGCGCGAACGACGCCGCCGAGTTGCTGAGGGCGGCCGAGCGCATCAACGAGAACCGGCCGCACTCCGCCGCCGCCCTGGTCGAAGCCCACCTGGCGCGGCCCCTGAACGGCGCTCGGATCGCCATGTGGGGCGCGTCCTTCAAGGCCGGCACCAACGACGTCCGCGAATCCCCCGCACTCGCTCTGGCCTCACTGCTGCACACCCGAGGCGCGCAGGTCACCGTCCACGACCCGCACGCGAACGCGACCGCAATCGTCCGGCACCCCGAACTCGACTACGCCGACACCACCGCCGAAGCCTCCCGCGACGCGGACGCGGTCGTGATCGGCACCGAGTGGCCGCAGTTCCGCGACGCCAACCCCACCGAGCTCCGGTCGCTGGTGCAAAACCCGCTGGTCATCGACCTGCGGAACGTCCTGGACGCCGACCTGTGGCGCACCCACGGATGGGCCGTCCACCAGCTTGGCCGACCCCAACCCACCCGGTAACCAGGAAAGGGTCACGGCAATGGAAGATCTCTTCGACGCGATCGAGAAGCTGTCCGCCGTGTGCCGCGTCGCCGGCGCCGAGCTGCCCCTGGAGGAACTGAGAGCCCTTCAGATCGGAAAGGTCGGCGAGGAAGCCGGCGAAGCCATGCACGCCCTGCACGGCTTGAAGGGACTCACCACCTGCACCGACATCCACTCGTGGGCCGAGGTGCAGAACGACCTGACCGGCGCCGTCATCGCGTCCGTGATCGCCATGCACTACGTCGACCCCCACGGCTGGCGCCAAACGTTCACCGAGATCTTCCACCGCCGCACCCGCCGGGGACGCGAGGCGGCGGCCGCCACCTGACCCTCGCCACCGGACGGCTGCCGTCCGGTGGCAGGCGGCACGACCACGCACCCGGAAGAGCGGCGAGGTGTTTCGCCACCTCGCGCGGAGAGTGCAGGTCACGCGCCGTGCCCCCACGTGTGGGGGCACGGCGCCTCGCAGGTTTCCAGGTACTCGAACCACCCGACCTTGCCCGCCCCCGCCGGATGCCACCCCCAGGCATGCGCCATCGCCTCCACCAGCAACAGTCCACGCCCACCGTGTGACGGTGGACGTCTGGGACGCGCACCGAGTGGAACGGCCGGGACATCTCAAGTGGTATCCCTTTCACCGAACAGAACGTCTCACAGTTCATCAGAGACGAACCCATGGCGCCGCCTGGCGCAGCATGCTTGGCTCTGACCTGGAAGTACCGCGACCGGTTGCTCAGTCCGTAACCGGGCACGAGTCGTCGCACTTGTATACAAAGAAGGAGCGTCGTGCCCAGCGCGCCCGTGGCAGATGACCGGCCGAACTCGTTGGACAGCAGGGAACAGTGGCAGCGGGTTCGAGCCTTCCTGAATGATCACCGCTTCGCCTTGACCAGCCGACTCCTGGCCGAGAGCCCTCCCGACCACCTGGTCCCTGGAACACCTCTACTTGCCCGCCGGCACTGGATTCCGGAGCAGCCGGTGCCACTGGAGCGTGTCCGACTGCGCTGGCAGCCGGACACGCCCGCAGCACCTGTGGACGGTGGCGGACCCGAGCTGGATCACATCCGCCCGCGCCAGCAGGACGGAACGACCTGTCGCCGCTACGCCGACGCGGTTCGGGATCTTGCCAAACCCAGGCTGTTCGAGAACCGAAGCTGCTACCGCCTGCTTGATGTCGAGACGTCCGTCGCCGGACCGGTGCTGACCTTCGGGCGCGGCCAGTACTTCGACGTCATCAACATCTGTGAGGCCGTTGCGCACGAGTACGCCGCAGCCGTCCTGGCGGGTCCGGATGGGCCAGTGAGCCTTGCCGCCACGCCCTTCCGGGCCGCCATCGCCGATCCGACCGACCTCACGCGCCGCCCCGTCATGGCGGCCACCAGCACGTTGACGATCCGGCACGATCGTCAAACCGGCGACGCGGAGTTCGTGCTGCACTGGCGTGACCCCGGGAAGGTCGCCAGTGGCGGCGGCCTCTACCAGGTGATGCCGGTCGGGATGTTCCAGGCCTCGCACGACGCACCGTGGAACGAGGAGAACGACTTCGATCTCTGGCGGGCCATCCTCAGGGAGCTGAGCGAGGAACTGCTCGGCAACACCGAGGACTACGGGAGCGACAAGGCACCCATCGACTACGCCGCCTGGCCACTCGACAAGACGCTCACCGCAGCGCGTGAGGACGGCAGCCTGCGGGTGTTCTGGCTGGGCCTCGGGATGGACCCACTGACCTTCGTCACCGACATGCTCACCGTGGCCGTGTTCGACGCCGACCTGTTCGACGAGACGTTCCGGCGCATCGTCTCCGGCAACGAGGAAGGTCGTCGCGTCGGACTGGACGATGCGACAGGGCGGTCGGCGGGCATCCCGTTCACGGCTGAGCAGGTGGACCGCCTCACCGGCACGGAGCCGATGCAGCCCGCCGGTGCGGCACTCCTGCGGCTTGCCTGGAAGCACCGGACGACGCTGTTGCGGCTCCCCTGACGCAGGGAAGGTCCCGGACCGCCCGACCGGTCCGGGACCTTCCTGCCGCCTGAATCAGGTCAGACGGTCTTGGCGGCCGCGAAGCGGGACGAGACGTCCTGCCAGTTGACGACGTCCCACAGGCGGGTGACGTAGTCGGGGCGGACGTTGCGGTACTGCAGGTAGTAGGCGTGCTCCCAGGCGTCGAAGGCCAGCAGCGGGGTGGTGCCCTGGCCGACGTTGCCGTGGTGGTCGTAGACCTGCTCGACGATCAGGCGCCGGCCGAGCGGCTCCCAGGACAGGATGCCCCAGCCGGAGCCCTGGACGCCGGTGGTGGCGTTGGTGAGCTGCTTCTTGAACGCCTCGAAGCTGCCGAAGTGCTCGGTGATCGCGTCGGCCAGCTCGCCCTCGGGGCGGTCGCCGCCCTCCGGGGAGAGGTTCTCCCAGAAGAGGGAGTGCAGCACGTGGCCGGACAGGTGGAAGGCGAAGGTCTTCTGCAGACCCACCAGGCCGCCGAACTGCTCCTTGTCGCGGGCCTCGGCCAGCTGCTCCAGGGTGTCGTTGGCGCCCTTGACGTAGGCGGCGTGGTGCTTGGAGTGGTGCAGCTCCAGGATCTCGGCGGACATCGCCCGCTCGAGCGCGGAGTAGTCGTACGGAAGGTCGGGAAGCGAGTAGGTGCCCATCAGGACACGGCCCCTTTCGGCGAGTTCAACGATGGCGATCGTGCCGGAACAACACTATTGCGTATCACTTGCAATAACGAAGCATATGCCTCAGCGAACCGATCGCGGCCATCACCCCGGGGCCCGGCGGGCGGCGCGTCACTGGCAGTCCGGGCAGACCCCGTTGACGACCAGTGACTCCAGCCGGAAGCCGGTCCGCCGGGCGGTGTCCGCCACCGCGCCGGCCAGCAGCTCGTAGGGGAACTCGGAGACCGCCCCGCAGACCGCGCAGAGCGCGTGGTGGTGCGGCTCGCCGACCAGGCCGTAGCTGAGCTCGCCGCCGAGGCCGCGGACGCCGTGCACCAGGTCCAGCTCGGCCAGCCGCTCGACCGCGCGGTAGACGGTGGAGACGCTGACGCAGGCGCCGCTCTCGGCGATCCGGCGGTGGATCCCGGCCACCGTGAGATGGCCGCCGTGCTCGCGCAGGGCGGCGAGCACCAGCAGCCGGGGCCCGGTGCAGCGGCCGCCGCCGGAGCGCAGCAGCTCCCGGCAGGCCTCCGCGACGTCCGGGCCGCTCCGGCAGGCCCGCGCCGCGCCGGCCCGTTCGGTCCGCGCCGGCGGCACGCTCCCCGACCCGACCGTCGACCCGACTCCGCCCGCCACCGCGCCGCCCATCACGTCTCCTCGCACCCCCGCCCCGGACCCTGCCCACCTTATTGCACAATATGTGCAACTACTTTTTCTGAGCAGTACGAGCTGTATGGGTCGGGTGAGCTTCGGTGGCGGGATCGCCGGTGGTGCTGGGGATCGAGTCCTCCTGCGACGAGACCGGCGCCGGTCTCGTCCGGGACGGCCGGCTGCTCGGGCAGGCGGTGGCCTCCAGCATGGACGAGCACGCCCGCTTCGGCGGGGTGGTGCCCGAGATCGCCGCCCGCGCCCATGTGCACGCGATGGCGCCGGTGGTCCGCGAGGCGCTGGACCGGGCCGGGCTCGCCCTGGCCGACGTCGGCGCCGTCGCGGTCACCACCGGCCCCGGGCTCTCCGGGGCACTCCAGGTCGGGGTGGCCGCCGCCAAGAGCTACGCCTTCTCGCTCGGCGTCCCGCTGTACGGGGTGCACCACCTGGCCGGGCACGTCGCCGCCGCGACGCTGGACGGCGGACCGCTGCCCGACCCCTGCGTGGTACTGATCGTCTCCGGCGGGCACACCTCGCTGCTGCTGGTCCGCGACCTGGCCCGGGACCCGATCGTCCACCTCGGCGACACCCTGGACGACGCGGCCGGCGAGTGCTTCGACAAGGTCGCGCGGATCCTGCGCCTGCCCTACCCCGGCGGGCCCGCCATCGACCGCGCGGCCCGCGACGGCGACCCGGGCGCCGTCCGGCTCCCGCGCCCGCTCACCGGGCCGCGCGACGACCCGTACGCGTTCTCCTTCTCCGGCCTCAAGACCGCCGCCGCCCGCTGGGTGGAGGGCCATCGCGCGGCCGGCACCGAGCCGCACGTCCCCGACGCGGCCGCCGCCCTCCAGGAGGCGATCGCCGACGTGCTCACCCGCAAGGCCGTCCGCGCCTGCACCGACCACGGCATCTCCACCCTGGTGGTGGTCGGCGGCGTCGCGGCCAACTCACGGGTCCGGGCGCTCGCCGAGCAGCGCTGCGCCGCCGCCGGTGTCGCCCTGCGGGTGCCGCCGCTGCGGCTCTGCACCGACAACGGCGCCATGGTCGCCGCCATCGGCGACCTGCTGGTCCGCGCCGGCGCCGCGCCCGCCCCCGCGAACCTGTCGATCGACCCGTCCGCCCCGCTGGAGTACGCCGCGCTGACCCCGGAGGCCCGAACCTCCGTGGCCTGAGCCCCACTTGACCCCGCTCGGGTCGTGCTCGACCATTCCCCGGCCACCGCGGGCCGCATCTGACAACGTTTCGGTTTCGCCGGAGGGCAATCCCCTCCCAGGCCTTCCCGCCACACGGCGACATGTGCCATTTTACATGTCACACATCAATTGGTCGCACCCCCCAACTCGCGACCACAACGGCCCCGGAGGCCCCCACAGATGCGCCCCTTCCGGATATGTACGGCCCAGGCGGGCCGAGTGCTGGCGCTGGCCGTCGCACTCTTCCTCGCCCTCGGCCTCTTCGCCCCGCGGAGCCAGGCCGCCCCCGTCCCGACCGCCGGCCCCGGCAGCACCACCGGCACCACCGGCACGAGCGGCGCCGACCGCCCGGCCGCCCCGCGCGCGATCCCGGTCCCCAAGTCCCCCGACGCGAAGCCGGACGGACGGCCGCTCGCCTCGGCCGACGCCGACAGGCCCGCCGCCCCGCAGCCGGCCACCACCCCGGCCGCCAAGGCCGCCAGGAACCTCGCGGCCTCCCCCTCCGCGACCGCCGCGGCCTGCGACGTCTCCGCCTTCACCGGCAAGTCCGGCAGCGCGCTGGTCCAGCAGGTCAAGGCCGCCGGACTGGACTGCGTCAACACGCTGTTCAACCTCACCGGCGACGACGCCAAGAACGCCTTCCGCGAGGCCCAGATGGTCTCCGTCGCCGACGCCCTGCGCGACACCGCCACCGGCTACCCCGGCGACAACTCCACCTCCGCCGGGCAGTTGGTGCTCTTCCTGCGCGCCGGCTACTACGTGCAGTGGTACCACGGCGACGTCGTCGGCCCGTACGGCACCGCGCTCCAGACCTCCATCCGCGGCGCGCTGGACGCCTTCTTCGCCGCCCCGCACAGCAAGGACGTCAGCCAGGCCAACGGTGCCACGCTGGCCGAGGCCGTCACCCTGATCGACAGCGCCCAGGAGAACGCCCGCTACACCGGCGTCGTCAAGCGCCTGCTGACCGACTACACCGGCTCCTGGACCGGCGCGATGTACGACGCCGTCGCCAACACCAAGACCGTCATCGAACGCGGCGTCGAGCTGCCCGAGTTCACCGCCGCCCTGCAGGCCGACCCGGGCTTCGCCACCACGATGGCCTCCTTCGTCACCCGCAACAGCTCGATGCTCACCGGCAGCGACCTCGCCACCGACATCGGCATCCAGGTCGGCAACCTGCTCAACTCCGCCCCGCTCAAGCCCCAGGCCCGGCCGCTGGTCAAGGACCTGATCAACCGCTACCCGCTGGTCGGCGCCACCGGCCCGCTCACCATGAACCTGGTCTGGTACGCCGAGAAGCGCGACACCGGCAGCTGCTCCTACTACGGCATCTGCGACCTGCCCACCCGGCTCGTCCCGCTGGTGCTGACCGTCGACCACACCTGCAACCCCAACCTGCGCATCCGCGCGCAGCAGATGACCCCGGCCCAGCTCGCCGACACCTGCACCAGCCTGATCAACCAGGACGCGTTCTTCCACAAGGTGGTCAAGGACAAGGGCCCGGTCGCCAACGACGTCAACACCAGCCTTGAGGTCGTCGTCTTCCACGACTACTACGAGTACACCCTCTACGCCTGGAACATGTACAACATCGCCGTCGACAACGGCGGCATGTACGAGGAGGGCGACCCGGCCAAGGCCGGCAACCAGGCCCGCTTCATCGCCCACGAGGCCGACTGGCTGCGCCCCGACTTCCAGATCTGGAACCTCAACCACGAGTACACCCACTACCTCGACG
Organism: Kitasatospora sp. NPDC088351; assembly: GCF_040685575.1. NCBI lineage: Bacteria > Bacillati > Actinomycetota > Actinomycetes > Kitasatosporales > Streptomycetaceae > Kitasatospora > Kitasatospora sp. NPDC088351. The sequence goes on from NZ_JBFBIL010000004.1 coordinate 174,598, forward strand.
GCCGCTACGACATGTACGGCGACTTCGAGGCCGGCATGGTGACCCCGACCATCTGGTGGGTCGAGGGGCTCGCCGAGTACGTCTCGTACAGCTACCGCAACGAGCACTACGACAAGGCGGTCGCCGAGGCCGGCAAGGGCACCTACAAGCTGAGCCAGCTCTTCGACACCACCTACGACAACGCCGACTCCACCCGGATCTACCAGTGGGGCTACCTGGCGGTGCGCTACATGCTCCAGTCGCACCCGCAGGACGTGGACGCGGTGCTCGCCAAGTACCGGGCCGGCGACTGGGCCGGTGCCCGCACGCTGCTCACCAGCACCATCGGCACCCGGTACGACGCCGACTTCGCCACCTGGCTGACCGCCTGCGCGGCCGACAAGTGCGGCACCGTGCCGCCCGTCCAGGCCCCGCTCTGCACCATCGCCGACCCCCGCCAGTTCGACCAGAACTGCCGCCGGGACGGCGTCGCGGCCACCACCGGCAACTACAGCTACATGTTCCTGAACCTGCCGGCCGGGGTGAAGGAGCTGACCATCACCAGCAGCGGCGGCACCGGCAACGCCGACCTCTACTACAACGGCGGCAGCTGGGCCACCACCGGCTCCTACCTGAAGAAGTCCGCCAACCCCGGCAACGGCGAGAGCCTCACCATCGCCAACCCGCCGTCCGGCTGGGTGTACTTCAGCCTCTACGCCCAGCAGGGCTTCAGCGGGGCGACCGTCACCACGCAGTACAAGACCAGCTGACATGACGTCATAGTGGTTGGATGGCCCTGCGGTTACCGCAGGGCCATCCTCGGCGTTCGGCTCCCGCCGACCACTCGACGAGCGGCGGGCCTCAGATACGCCTCAACGGACCGGCGGGTGGAGGGCGAGCACGGCGGGGACGGTGTCCGGGGCGGCGAGGCGGAGCAGGCCGTGGCCGATGCCGGCCAGGCCGACCAGCAGGGACGGGCTGTGGACGCCGTGCGGGAGGCCGCAGACCCAGCCGCGCCGGTCGAGGGCGTCCAGGGTGGCGCCGGCCTGCCGCAGGCCGGCCGCGCGCCAGTGGCCGCCGGCCAGCAGCAGGGGTTCCAGGTTGCCGAAATCGCCGTGGCAGAGGGAGAAGTTGAGGCCGAAACCGTGTCGGACCACGGTGTCCAGGGCGGTGTCGCGCTCCTTGCGGAGCACCTCGCCCTCGCCGTCCGGCAGACCGGTGAGCAGCCCGGCCAGCTCGACCCGGGCCAGGGCGATGCCGGCCGCGCCATGGCACCAGAGAACGGGGTGGGACGGCGCTTCCGGCGTGCCGTCCTCCCGTACGTCACGCCAGTTGGCGGCGGCCGGGTCGAACAGCGTGCGCTCGTACTCCAGGGCGCCGAGGGCGAGTTCGGGCAGCCGGGCGTCACCGAGCAGGTGTCCGGCCCGGGCCAGCGCCCAGGCGATGCCGGAGCCGCCGTGGGCGAACCCGGCGAGCGGGCGGTCCACGGCGTCGGCCAGGGTGGCGGGCAGCCAGCCGGTCCCGCCTTCGGGGTGCGGCCGGGCCTGCACGACCAGCCGCTCCGCGCAGCGGGCCAGTGCGTCGGTCACCGCCGGGCCGGGGCGCACCGCGCCCCAGGCGGCGAGGCCGCCGATGGTGCCCGCGCTGCCCGCGATCAGGTCGTAGCAGGTGTCCTCGCCCGCGGTGGCGGCGGCCCGGGCGACCAACAGCTCGCCGAGGGCGTCGAGTTCGGCGTCGGGGTGGTCGGCGGCGAGCTGGGCCAGGGTGTAGAGCAGGCCGCCGGTGCCGGCCAGGCCGCCGCCGAGCCGGTCGGCCCGTCGCCGGATCTGCTGGCGGAGCGTCGTCCCGGCCGCGCGGGCGGCGGCCCGGTGCGCCGGATCGCCTCCGGCCAGGGCGAGTTGGTGGAGGAAGAGCGCGACGCCGGCCGTTCCGCTGTAGAGGTCCGGGCCGAGTTCGGCCGGGGCCCAGCGGCCGGGCGGGGCCCAGTTCGGACCGGCCCAGGCGAGGTCCGCGCGCCCCCGGTACGCCTCGCGCAGCAGCTGCTCACCGGCCTCGACCGCCTTGGCCAGGGCGCGGGTTCGCAGCCGGTCGAGCGCTGCGGGGTCCTGTGGTGCGGCGTTCTGTGGTGCGGTGTGCCGGGGCGCGGCATGCCGCGGTGCGGCGGCCGGGCGGCGCGGTTCGCGGGCTCCGTCGGCCGTGGTCACGGAGAGCCGCAGCAGCTGCACCTGGCGCGCGAGGTCCTCGGGGCCGAGCCGGTCCACCTTGGCGAGGGCCAGCTCCAGTGCGGGCCGGGCCGCGACCCCGGGGATGACGGCCCCGCTCGCGGCGCGGGCGTCCACGCCGTCCGGGCGGATGGTGAAGACCGGCACGTCGCCACGCCAGAGGTCGGCGCGCTCGTGCTCGACGAAGGCGAGCGCGTGGCCCTCCCAGGCGGCGAGTGCCCAGAGCCGGTCGAAGTGACGGTCCTGGTCCAGCGCGTCGCGCAGCAGGTCGGGGTGGCAGCCGGTGGTCAGCAGGCTGCGGTACTCCAGGGTGTCGCGGCGCAGCAGCCGGGTCTCGTCCGCCGCGAAGGCCCGCAGCAGCCCACGGACCGGCTCCTTCTCCCCCGCCAGCACCTGGTACGCCTCGGTGAAGCCGGCCTCCAGCTCGGCGGCGAAGTCGGCGGGCCGCAGCGGCTGCCCGGGCGGGACCGGGCGGCTGCCGGCCGCCTCGACGGGCATCCGCCGGTATTCGAGGCGCAGTTCGTCGGTGCCCTCGCCGGCCAGGACGGGCACCGCGCGCGGCGGCAGCGTGTCCGGGTCCCAGCCGAGCGCCGAGAGGTCGGTGCCGCCGTTGCCGTTCTCGTCCCACATCCGTTCGGGCAGCAGGCCGGAGCGGAGCACCGAGTGCAGGGCGTCGTGGCGGGCGAGGCGTTCGGACTCGGAGAGGTCCTTGGTGGGCTCGTGCAGGTCGGGGTGGAGCAGTGCCTCCAGGTCGATCAGTACCGGCTGGTCGCGGACGGCGAGCAGGTTCTGGGCGTGGCAGTCCACCGCGTCGAGGAGGTGGAGCAGCGCGGCGAGGACGCCGGCCCGGTGGTAGAAGGCGCTCAACTCTGCCTGGTCGCGGGCTGGTTCGGCGGTGACGTGGGCCGTCCAGCCGTAGCCGTCTCCGGCCAGGTAGGCCAGGTCGAGGAGGGGCAGCCGAAGGCGCGGGTTGATCCACCGCAGCAGTTGCTGGAAGTGCAGTTCGGCGCCGAGCGGGCGTGGTTTGTAGATGATCCGGGTGGTGTGCCCCTCGTGCTCGAACCGCAGCCCGCAGACGGTGGCGCCGCCCCGGTGGGGGTCGCCGAGGCCGGTGGTGAGTTCGGTGAGCCGGCCGAGCGGGCGGCCGTCGGCGAAGGTGCAGGAGATCGCGGGGAGGTCGGCGGCGAGGCGGCGGAACAGGGCGAGGCCGGTCTCCGTCCACTGCTCGGCGGCCACGGTGAGGCGGCGGGCCAGGACGGGGTATTCGGCGAGGAGCAGGAGCGCCTGCTCGGGCGCGGTGATCCGGTCCAGGAAGCCGCGGTACCGCGCTTCGGGGGTGTCACCGGTCAGCCCGCCGGCGATCCGGGCGACGTGGAGTTCGGTGATCACGGTGCGGACGGCCGTCGTGTGGGCGGAGGCCGTGAGTGCGGGCGTCACCAGCGCGGTGAGCCTCTCGGGGGCGCCGAGCGCGGCCGTTTCGGGGGACTCGGCGGCGAGGGCGGCGATGCCCGCGCACAGGCGATCGCGGGCGGCGGCCAGCAGGGGTCCGGCGAGCGCGGCGAAGGCGTGGTCTTCGGGGATCTCCAGCGGCTCGGGGGCCGGGGACGCCTCGAAGGCGGCGGCGAGGTGTTCGACCCACGGCTCGGGGTCGGCTTCTGGGCCCGCCCCGGAGTCCGCCGTGGGGCCCGCCCCGGTCCGGCCGAGGCGGGCGGCCAGGGCTTCGGGGGTCTCGGCGAGCAGGGCGCGCAGCGCGTCGGCGTCGAGCCCGTCGGCGGCGAGCCGGCGCTCGAACCAGCCGTCCCGGTCGAACGGCGGCTGGGCCCGCCAGCGGTCGAGGATCCGCGCGGCCCGCTCCACCCGCCCGCCCGCGTCCTCGGGCTCCGGCCCGGACGCGGCACCGCTCCCCGCCCGGCCACGCCGGGCCAGCGGTACGGCTAGGGCCGCAGCCCGTCGGAGTTCGGACGCGTCGACCACGGGCTGGGCCGCCTCTCTGTTCGGTTCTGCTCGGTTCTGCTCGGTCGGAGTCGGGTCGGGGGCCCCTCGGCAGCGGGCGGGGCGCCCCCGGCGCAGGCACCGGGGACGCCTCGTGAGCCGGTGGCTCAGAAGCTACAGATGCGCGCACAACTGGAGGGCGAGCCGCAGGTGCTGGACTGCACCGCCGCGGTGACGTACACCTCGCCCGCCGGGTCGCCGGCCGGGTGGGCCTGGTGGCCCTGGCCGAGGGTCAGTCGGAAGTCCTCGTCCTTGAGCGCGCGAACCTGCTCCGCCGTGGGCTGCATGATGCCTCCTACAGGAGTTCGAGTCCGGTACGGACTCGCTGAGCTCCGGATCCTCCCAGCGCCCCACCCGTCACACCAGGTCTCAGGAATTCACCCGTTCGAGTTCCGGCCAGGATCGCCGAACCGTTCCGTCCCCGCCCCGGCCCCGTCTTCCGCCCGCCGACGGCGCACCTTCGCTGGCCCGGCCCTGCCGGAGTCGCCATGCACCTGACCGAATTCCGAACGATGACGAGCGGTTGAACCGGGCATGACGTTTGAACCCGCGCGCCCTGGGGAGATCGGCGCTCTTCCTGTGGCACCGCCTTCCTGTGGCACCGCTCGGCGGCTCCGGTCACGATGGAGGTCCGTGGAAGACCCTGCGCCGACCCGATCGGAGCACGATGACCGACCTGCACAACGTCGTCCTTCTCACCTTCCGGGACAGCGCCGCGTGCCACCCGGCCTTCGAGGAGGCCCAGCAGCTGCCCGGGCTCCGTCAGGCCGCGGTGCTGGAGCGCAGCGCCGACGGCCTGCTGGAGCCCAGGGACGGCTTCACCCGCGGGGCGGGCGTGGCGACCGTGGGCTCCGGACTGGTCGGCGGCCTGGTCGGGATGCTGGGCGGCCCGATCGGCGCGCTGCTGGGGTTCGCCGCCGGCGCCGCGCTCGGCAACGCCGCCGAGGAGGGCCGCGCCACGACCACCGGCGCCGGCCTGATCATGCTCTCCCCCCGCGTCCCGGCCGGCGCGGCGCTGCTGGTCCTGGAACTCAGGGAGGCGTCCCCGGCTCCGGCCGACGAACTCGCCGCCCGGTACGGGGCCACGGTCGAGCGGATCGGCGCGGACGCGTTCGACGAGCAGGTCCGTGCGGCCGAACGGCGGGCCGAGGAGGACGGGGAGGACCGGGACACCGGGGAGGACCGGGAGGACGCGGGGGCATCGGAGGCACCAGGCACGCCCGGCGAACCGGGTGCCGCCGACCGCTGAGTAGCCGAACCACCACGGGCGCCCGCCGCCCGGACCAGGGCGGGGCGGACCGGACCCGTCAGTGCAGCCCGTAGGCGTCCGCCAGCAGTTCCAGCTGGGCGCGCGCCTTCGACGAGCAGTTCATGGCCGAGTACGCGGAGATGTTCTACCAGCACACCGAGGCCCAGATACTGGACTCGACCGCGTTCGAGCAGGCCTTCGGCGTCCGGCCCACCCCGCTCGGGCGCAGCCTCGACGACACCCTCGCCTGGTACCGCGCCTGGCCGGCGGCGGCTCCGGCCGCCGCCGGCTGAAGCGGGCCGGCGCACCACGCACGGCACTCGCCGCACCTGGTGCCCGGCCCCGGCCCGGCCCCGGGCTCAGCCCAGCGGGAGGGACTTGAACGCGCGGGCCTGCTCGGTGATGGCGCGTTCGGTGGGGAGGCGCTCCATGGAGGAGGCCCCGAAGAAGCCGGCGATCCCCGAGGTGTGCTCCAGGACGTAGCGGGCGTCCTCGGGTTCGGCGATCGGCCCGCCGTGGCAGAGCACGATGATGTCCGGGTTGACCCGCTTCGCGGCGTCGTGCATCTCCTGCACCGCGGCGGCGGCCTGGTCGAGGGTGAGCGCGGTGGCCGCACCGATGGAGCCCTTGGTGGTGAGCCCGACGTGCGGCACGAGGACGTCCGCACCGGCCCGGGCCATCTCGGCGGCCTGCTCCGGGTCGAACACGTACGGGGCGGTGAGCAGGTCACGCTCGTGGGCCTGGCGGATCATGTCGATCTCCAGGCCGAAGCCCATCCCGGTCTCCTCCAGGTTCTCCCGGAACTTGCCGTCGAACAGCCCGACCGTGGGGAAGTTCTGCACGCCGGTGAAGCCGACGGCCTTCAGCTGGTCGAGGAAGTTGCCCATGATCCGGAAGGGGTCGGTCCCGCACACCCCGGCGAGCACCGGCACCTCCCGGACCACCGGCAGCACCTCCCCCGCCATCTCCAGCACGATGGCGTTGGCGTCGCCGTACGGCAGCAGGCCCGCCAGCGAACCGCGGCCGGCCATCCGGTAGCGGCCGGAGTTGTAGATGATCAGCAGGTCGACGCCGCCGGCCTCCGCGCACTTGGCGGAGAGGCCGGTACCGGCGCCGGCCCCGATGACGGGCCGTCCGGCGGTGACCTGCGCGGTCAGTCGGGCCAGGGCTTCGGTGCGGTTCACGGGTGGGGCTCCTCTTCGGTCGGGTGGATCCGGGCTGCGCGGAACGGGCCGGGCCCAGTGGTTTCGACGGTTCGGCGGTTCGACGGCTCAGGCGTCGGCGCGACGGCGTTTCGGGCCGGCGCGCGCTTCAGGCCGGCGCACCTCAAGCCGGCGCGCGCCTCAAGCCGGGCCACGGCTCAGGCCAGGGCGGGCGAACGGCCCTGTGCACGGTCCTGAGCGGTGATCAGCCGGTGCAGATGGTCAGCGGCCGCAACGGCGAAGGCCGGGTCGTTCACATGCGCGTCCACCTCCCGCAGCTCGACGGCGCCGCCCGCCAGCGCGGTACGCAGCGACGCGAGCCCGGCCCGGTCGGCGTCCGGGTCGTGGAACGGCCCGCCGGGCGCGTCCACCGCGGACACCCCGCCGAGCGGCCAGAGAACCGCCGCCGGGCCGCGGGCGGCGGCCAGCTTCTGCCCGATGGTGGTGCCGAGCACCGCCATCTCCTCGGCCGTGGTGCGCATCAGCGTCACGGTGGGGTTGTGGACGAGCAGGTGCCGCTCGGCGAAACGCTCCGGAACGCTCTCCCGGGGGCCGAAGTTGACCATGTCCAGCGCCCCCGGCGCGACCACCTGCGGAACGCCCGCCCGCCCGGCGGCGGTGAGCCGGTCGGGCCCGGCGCTCAGCACGCCGCCGACCAGTTCGTCCGCGAGTTCGGTGGTGGTGAGGTCCAGGACTCCGGCCAGGAAGCCGCCGGCGGCGAGCTTCTCCAGTGCCCGCCCACCGGCCCCGGTGGCGTGGAACACCAGGACCTCGTAACCGAGTTCGTCCAGCCGCGCGCGGGCGGCGTCGACCGCGGGCGTGGTCACCCCGAACATGCTGGCGCCGACCAGCCGGCGCCCCTGCGACTGTGGGCCGGCAAGGCCCCGCTCGTGGTGGGCGGCCATGCCCGCGACCGCCGCCACCGCGTTCCCGAGGATCAGGGAAGAGACCGAGTTGATGCCCGCGACGTCCACCACGCTGTACATCATGGTGATGTCACTGCTGCCCACGTAGGGCGCGACGTCCCCGCCCGCCATGGTGGAGACCAGCAGCTTGGGCACACCGACGGGCAGTGCCCGCATCGCCCGGGCCGCGATGAACGAGCCCCCGCTGCCGGCCACCGCCAGCACCGCGTGCAGCCGGCCCTCCCGGTGCAGGTCGCCGACGACCCGCTCGACGCCCTCGGCCATCGCCGCCACCGCCGCACCGCGGTCCCCGCCGGCGCGCAGCGCCGCCAGGTCGTGCCCGGCCGCCCGGGCGACGGCCTCTGCGCCGATGTCACCGGCGGGCGTACCGGCCGGCGGCGGCAGCACACCGGCGTCGACGACCACCACCTCGCAGCCGGCCTCGCGCAACCGCCCGGCGAGCCACGCGTACTCCGCGCCCTTGGTGTCCAGTGTCCCGACCAGCACGACGGTCGCCATGTCCCTGCTCCTTTGAACGGACGATGCCCCGATCATCGGGCCGGGCCCGGAGGGCGGCAAAGACCACTTGGGGCCAAGTGGCCTGCGCCGTCGGACGGTGTCCGGCCCGGCCCCGCAGCGCCCGGCCCGGCCCGGCTCCGCCGCAGCTGCGGGGCATGATGGGTGGCATGGACCGGATTCCCCCCACCCGCCTGTCGCGCCTGCTCACCGGCTGGGCCGGCGGCGGTTCGGACGCGCTGCCGCGACTGCTGGCGGACGCCCTGCGCGAGCTGGCCGAGCGCGGCGACGTCGGGCCCGGCACCGTACTGCCCTCCCAGCGCGCCCTCGCCACCGCGCTGGGCGTCAGCCGCTCCACGGTCACCGCCGCGTACGGACTGCTGGAGGCCGAGGGGCGGCTGGAGAGCCGGCACGGCAGCGGCTCCCGGCTGCGCGCCTCCGGGGCGGTCGGCGAGCCCGCCAGCGAGGGGCGGCTCGCCAGCTTCGGCAGCCGGGACGGCACCCTCGACCTCTCCAGCGGCGCGCTGGACGGCCTGCCCGCCGTCGCGGACGCCCTGGACGCGCTGTCCGGCCGCGACCTCACCGCCGCGCTCGCCGACGACGGCTACCTCCCCTACGGGCTGCCGCAGTTGCGCGAACAGCTCGCCGAGTACCACCGCGCGGCCGGCCTGCCGACCTCACCGGAGCAGATCCTGGTCACCGCCGGATCCCAGCAGGCCCTCTGGCTGATCACCCAGGGGCTGGTCGAGCCCGGCGACACCGTGGTCGTCGAGGACCCGACCTACCGCGGCGCCCTCGAAGCGCTGCGCGCCCGGGGCGCCCGCCTGGTCCCGCTGCCCCCGCACGGCGCGCCCGGCCCGCAGGGCGACGGCCCCGCCGCCCTGGCCCGGCTGGCCGGCCACATCCGCCCGCGCCTGGTCTACCTGCAGCCGTCCGTCCACAACCCCACCGGCCTCGGCATGAGCGCGCGGACCCGCCGGGCCTGGGCCGCCGTCCTCGCCGAACACGGCCTCTACACCGTCGAGGACAACGCCTACGCGGAGCTGTCCCTGCGCGACGACAGCGCACCGGTCCCGCTCGCCGCCCAGTTGCCGACCGCCGCCACCGCGACCATCGGCACCCTCTCGAAGCTGTTCTGGGGCGGCCTCCGGCTCGGCTGGATCCGCGCCTCCACCACCGTCATCCACCGCCTGGCCGAGATCCGGAAGTCCGTCGACCTCTCCTGCCCGGTGGTGGAGCAGTTGCTCGCCGTCCGGCTGCTCCAAGGGCTGCCCGAGGCCCGCGCCCGGCGCCGCGCCCAACTGCGCGAACGCCTCGCCGCGACCGAGCGGCTGCTCACCGCCGAGGCACCGCACTGGCGCTGGGAACACCCCGCCGGGGGCTCCGCCCTCTGGGTCGAACTCCCCGGAGCCGACGCCGAGGCCACCGCCCAACTCGCCCGCCGCGCAGGCGTCCTGATCGTCCCCGGCCCCGCCTTCTCGGCCGTCGACGGATTCCGCCACCACCTCCGGCTCCCCTTCGCCGACCAGCACGGCAACCTGGCCGCCGCCCTCCCCGTCCTCCTCCGCAGCGCGGAGCGCTCCGGCTCCGCGCGCTGACCCGCCGACGCCGACCCGCCACGCCCTGGCCGCCCGGGCGGCCGGGCAGCCGGGCAGCCGGGCAGCCGGGCAGCCGGTCAGCCGGTCAGCCGGTCAGCCGGTCAGCGTCGGCGCGGATCGGCCCCCGCCCCGCTCACCGGGCCCGGGACCTCCGGTGCGGCGGCCCAGGAGAGGAGCAGCCGCAGAGCGTCGTCGGACGGGGTTCCCGGCTCGGCGGCGTAGGTGATCAGGGCCTGGTCCGGGTCGTCGGCCGGGCGCAGCGTGTCGTAGACCAGGTCCAGCTCGCCGACCAGCGGGTGCCGGAAGCGCTTGCGGCCCGAGGTCTTGTCCTGCACCGGATGCTCCGCCCACCAGCGGCGGAAGTCCGCGCTGCGCATGGACAGTTCGCCGATCAGCTCGGCCAGCCGGGGGTCGTCGGGGCGGCGGCCGGCCTCCAGGTGGAGGAAGGCGACGTTCTCGCGGGCGCAGGCCGTCCAGTCCGCGTACAGCTCCCGCGAGGCCGGGTCCAGGAAGGTGATCCGGGGGATGTTCCGCTCGGCCGGGGCGAGCGCGCCGTAGTCCCCGAACAGGGAGACGGCGGCCTGGTTCCAGGCCAGGACGTCCATCCGGCGGCCCATCACCATGGCCGGCACGTCGGACAGCTCGGCCAGCAGCCGCGCCAGCATCGGCCGGACCCGCTGCGGGGCGGACGGCGTACGGCCCGCCCGGCGGGCGGGCCGGGGGCGGGCGAGCCGGTGCAGATGGCGGGCCTCGTCCGGTTCGAGGAGCAGCGCGCGGGCCAGCGCGTCGAGCACGGCGTCCGACGGGTTGCCCACCCGGCCCTGTTCCAGCCGGGTGTAGTAGTCGACGCTCACCCCGGCGAGCTGGGCGAGCTCCTCCCGGCGCAGTCCGGCCACCCGGCGGCGGCCGCCGAAGTCCGGCAGGGCGACGTCCTCGGGCCGGAGCCGGGCGCGGCGCGTCCGGAGGAACTCGCTCAGGCTGATCGCGGTACTCATACGACGATTGTCCCCGCCGGCCGCCGGTGCAGCCTGGCCCTGTCAGGACCAGGCTGCACCCCACGGCCCCGGCGGTCGGGCCGGTCGCCGGTCAGGCTGCCGGGACGGCCGTCACCAGGCCACCGTCCACCACGAAGTCCTGGGCGGTGATGTACGAGGAGCGCGGGGAGAGCAGGAACTCGGACGCACTCAGCTGATGCCGTCAACAACGGGCTCCAGGGCGACCTCGAACGAGAAGGTCATCTCCAGGACCTCGTGAAACGCCGCCACCACGCTCCACCCCGCCTCCGACAGCGCGGCGGCGGCATCGACACAGGCCTGCTGTACGTCGGGAAGCCACCGCCAGTCCCCGTAGTACTCCAGCCCCAGGCCGTACTCGTCGCAAACGAGCGGCACAGGAACGCCGTCGACGACCTCGACGGACAACCACTCCCCCGCCAGCCAGTTGGTGATCCACTCACGGATCTTCCCGGCTTCGGCATCGCCCCGCGCGGCAGACGACGGGGCATCCACCAGAAAGGCGGCGAGGCTGGTGCGGCCATCGGCACCGGACGGGGTGTACCCGGAGAGCCCCGGCAGGGACAGCCATGGCAGTTCCCGCGCGACGAGGGTCCTGGCCGCCGCCAGTTGCTCAGGGGCCATCCTCAGGACCGCTTCCGACAGCAGACTCCGCGCCACCGGCCGCAGTGGGCCGGTCAGGTGCGCCCACAGGGCGACAGTACGGAAGGCGAAGATCGTGTGGACGCCCCGCCCGACGAGTGCGATCCTGGCGGCGTTCTCCAGGTAGAGCCGAGCCTGCTCGCTGCGGGCCGCGGCCTTCGCCAGGCTGCGCGACACGTTCCTGAAGGAGGACGTGAAGCCGGCTGGGCCGCCGATGAGTTCGGCTGCGTGTTGCGCCAGCAGATTGTGGTGACGGGGGTGCTGGCGGGAAAGGTCCTCGTCGAGGAGGTCCAGTGCGAGGCAGGCTCCCGGACGCAGGGCCATGGTCACCTGGTCGCGCGCGTCCAGCTCACGCAGGGCGGTGATGAGGTCGGCACGCAGATGCTGCCGGTGGGTGAAGAGACCCGCTACGGCCAACAGCCAAGCGTCGCGCCAGGTTTGGTCCGTGGCGAGATCGCCGAGACGTGGGACGATCTCCGCGTCCGGACCGAAGAGGAGCGCGCGGGCAGCACAGTACTCCTGAAGGCTCGTGACCTCGAAGCCGACGACACCGGGCTGGGGGGCGACCAGCAGGACGAGCCGATCGGTGGCCGCCTCGATCAGCTCCGTCGCCAGCGACCGCGACCGGTCGGGATCGCAGGTCTCCTCCAGGAGTCGCTGCCGAACACGGACTTGCAGCTCCGCCTCCGGCAGCGTCAGCGACTCCCCGGGCTCCGTGACCGCCACCCTTGACCGCAGGACCAGACCGACGTGTTGGTGCAGCCAATCCACATGAAGTCTGTTCTCGGCGAGCAATCGACCGGTCGGCCCGGGTTTCCCGGCCTCCCGGTCGTAGATGGTCTGGTAGTAGGCGTCGAAGAGCTCGTAGCGGTTCTGGGGCATCCTGGCGCGTTTCTCGACCAGCAAGGACATGATCGTCACCTGGAGCGGCGACCGCATGAGCCGCACGGTGTCCTGATCACTCGCGGCTGACTCGATGCGCTTCACCACAGTGTCGTACATGTCGGGATCATCGTGGTGACGCACCCGGGCGAGTCCACCCGCGTAGTGCAGCGACTCCTCTCTCGTGAGTTCCCGTAGTTCAAGGGTCTCGAAGTCGCCCTGGTGGAACTCACCGTTGTACCCCTGCGGCCGCGTGGTTCCCACCACCAGGAGGTCCGCGTCCAAGGAGCAGGCCATGACGAGGAATTCGAGGACGCGGTCCATAACGGTCTCGCGCGTCCGCCGCGGCGCCACCTCGTCGAGACCGTCGAGAACCAGGATCCAGGGCGCGGCGCGCAGCGAACGAACGAGTACCGCCTCCGTAACATCCGGTGAGTGCTGCTTCAACTGCCGTACCAGGAACTCCAGCAGACCGAGACGCGCATCGCGCAGCAGGGCCTCCGCGTAGTCGCGCAGAGCGATCCGCAACGGCCAGCGGCGGGTACGCGGCACGGGGAGGCCGATCCGTGCGAGGTCCTGGCGCAGGGACTGCAGCACTTCGCAGGCCGGCGCCGGCAGCAGGTCGTCGTCCCCGTCCAGGAGCGCGACCCGATAGGCCTGGCAGATCAACTGGCCCAGCGTGCTCTTGCCCTGGCCGGGGCCGCCGACCAGCAGGACATGCCGCGCCTCCCCGGTGGTCCGCACGGAGGGCCGCAGGGGCGCGTCGCCCCGCCCGATCACATGCCCGGCGGCCAGGACGGTCCGGTCGCCGTCGACGATGCCCACCCGGTCTGCCCGCAGATCGACCGCCACCGGGCCCAGGCCGATCTTGCCCCGGTCGGGCCCGGCTCCGGCCTGCCCCAGCTGGACCCATCGGTCGGCCACCAGTCCCGCAGCCACCTGAGTCCTCATCAGCTCAGTCAACTCTGATTCTCTGTCGACTTTCTGTCGATCCATCAGATGGTGGGCGAGGACATCACCCGGGACGACGAATCCGCCCAAGCTCTGGCGGATTCCGGGATACATGTCGAGGAAACGGCAGATCTCGTCGTGGTGCCAGACCGCCCAGCCGGTCAGCCGGATGCCCCTCCGCGCGGCCTCCGTTCCGACGAAGCGGTCGATGCGGTCGATGCCGCCGCTGCCGGGCACCCCCGAGAGGAGGACGTTCGTGGCGAACAGGAGGTACTCCGGGAGCGCGCCCCGTGCGGACCCGGGCGCCGTCCAGTCGCGGAGCTCCTTGCGGATCTCGCCCTCCAGCCACGCCGCGTCCGAGGGCCTGCCGCCCGAACGCCCGCGGTACTTGGCCTGCACGACCCCGTAACCGTCCCAGGCGCCGCCGTGGGACGTGTACGCCACCGGGCCATGGAACGCGGCGTCCCGGCCGCCGTCCTTCCCGTCGCCGAACACCCTGACCCCGGGCCCGAGCACCTGCTTCGCGAGCGCCTGGACGAGGTGCTCGAACTCCCGGTGGCCCAGGCGGCCGAGATCGTGGTCCATCGCGCCATCGTTCCGGATCACCCGGCCGGATTCCACCGGTTCAAGGGAAGTCGGTTGCGGTGTGGGTGGATCGGTCCACGGTGGCCGGCCGCGGACGCCGGGTAGGAGTGCCGGCCGCCGCCCCGGCGCGGCGGCCCGGGCTCACCGACGGGCTCCCGAACGAATCGTGCCGGGCGGAAATGGACGGGCCGCCCGTGTGGTTGGGCCTGAGGCGAGACCGGATCACACCCATCTCCCGGAGGACGTCCCATGAAGATCGGCATCATCGGCGCGGGCAACATCGGTGGCAACCTCACCCGGCGGCTGAGCGCCCTCGGGCACGAGGTCTCGGTGGCCAACTCGCGCGGGCCGCAGACCCTGGCCGCGCTCGTCGAGGAGACCGGCGCGACGGCGGTCACCGCGGCCGAGGCGGCGCGCGGCGCCCAGGTCGTGGTGGTCACCGTGCCCCTGAAGAACGTGCCCGACCTGCCGTCCGGGCTGTTCGACGAGGCCGCGGAGCACGTCGCCGTGATCGACACCGGCAACTACTACCCGCAGCAGCGCGACGGCCGGATCGCCGCCATCGAGGAGGGCCTGACCGAGAGCCGCTGGACGGAGCGGCAGATCGGCCACGCCGTCGTCAAGGCCTTCAACGGCACCTACGCCCAGGACATCCTCGACCGGCCCCGCCCCCAGGGCGACCCGGAGCGCATCGCGCTGCCGGTGGCCGGCGACGACGAGGCCGCCAAGCGGGTGGTCCGCGCGCTGATCGACGAGCTCGGCTTCGACACCGTGGACGCGGGCGGCATCGACGAGTCCTGGCGCCAGCAGCCCGACACGCCCGTCTACGGCCTGCGTGCCGACGTCGGGGGCGTCACCAAGGCCCTGGCCGAGGCGTCCCCGGAGCGGCCGGCGGCGTTCCGGGGGTAGCCCGGCGGGAGCGACGGATCCGGCCGGGCCCGCGCGCCGGTCAGCGGCCGACCTCACGGGCCCGGAAGTCCTCCACCGTCTCCCGGCGGATGAGCAGCCTGGCCCGGCCGTCACGGACGGCGGCCACGGCCGGGCGGCCGACCAGGTTGTAGCCGGAGGCCATGGAGAGCTGGTAGGCGCCGGCGGCCGGGACGGCCAGCAGGTCGCCGGCCCGCAGGTCGGCGGGGAGCCCGGCGTCGCGGACCAGTACGTCACCGGCCTCGCAGTGCCGGCCGACCACGTCCATCCGGGTCGGCTCGGCGGCGGAGCGGCGCCCGACCAGCCGGACGGTGTACGGCGCGCCGTACAGGGCGGGCCGCGGATTGTCGCTCATCCCGCCGTCGACGGCGGCGAAGTACCGGCCGTCGGCGGTGTGCTTCACCGAGAGCACCCGGTAGACGGCGACCGCCGCCGGGCCGGCGACGGCCCGGCCCGGCTCGACCACCAGGCGCGGCACGGCGAGACCGGCCCGGGCGCAGCGGGCGGAGAGCCGGTCGGTCACCCGGGCCGCGAAGTCCGCCAGGTCGAGTTCGCGGTCCTCCGGCAGGTAACGGATGCCGTGGCCGCCGCCGAGGTCCAGCTCGGGCAGCTCGACACCGTGCCGCTCACGGACCTCGGCCAGCAGCCGCACCAGGGCGTCCACGGCGGTGAGGTACGGCTCGACCTCGGTGATCTGGGAGCCCAGGTGACAGTGGAGGCCGGCGAGTTCGAGCCCGGGCTGGGCCAGCACGCGGGCGATCGCGTCGGCCGCGTCGCCGCCGTCGACCGGGAAGCCGAACTTCTGGCCGCCGACGCCCGTACGGACCGCCGCGTGGTGCCCGGCCGCGATGCCCGGCACGACCCGGACCAGCACCCGCTGGGGCGTGTCCCCGGCGACCAGGGCCGCCAGCCGCGCGATCTCCGCCGGGCCGTCGATGACGATCCGGCCGACCCGCATCCGGCGGGCCAGCCGCAGCTCCTCCGGGGACTTGGCGTTGCCGTGCAGCACGATCCGCTGCGCCGGGAACCCGGCCGCGGTGGCCAGCCACAGTTCACCCGACGAGCAGACGTCCAGGCCGAGGCCCTCCTCGGCCACCCAGTCGGCCATCGCGCTGCAGAGGAACGCCTTGGCGGCGTAGAGCACGTCGGCGTGCGGCAGGGCCCGCCGGTAGGCCCGGGCGCGGGCCCGCACCTCGCCCTCGTCCAGCACGTACAGCGGGGTGCCGAAGCGTTCGGCGGCCTCCGCGAGGCCGACGCCGCCGACCAGCACTTCCCCGTCGGAGCCGTCCCGTGCCGAGGCCGGCCAGGGGCCGCCGAGCAGACCGGTGGAGCCGCCGGGGAGGCCGGGGCCGTCCGGTCGGGAGGCGACGGGTACGGGAGCGGGTACGGGTACCAGGGCGGAGGCGGCGGTCGGGGTCGAAGCCGGGGTCGAAACAGTGGCCGAGACGGTGGTCGGGCGGGCGGAAAGCTGCGGCATGGCGGGTGCTCCTGCTGGGAACGGAAGGGGCGGTCGCGGAACCGGACGGCACCGGCCGCCCCACGCGGCGGGGACGGGAAGGACGCGGTCAGTCCTCGTACCGCATCGCGATCCGGCAGTGTGCCGCCCTGGTCCGGCGCCGGTCGGCCTCGGACCAGGCCGGGGCCGGGCTCGGTTCGGCCGGCTCGTCCGGCTCCTCCGACCGCCCGGCGAAGGCGGCCACCGGCATCCGGCGGCGCGGCGGGACGGTCTCCCGCACGGTCCGGAGCTGCGGCTTCTCGACGGCGACGACGACCTGGGTGTCACTCATGGCGAACGGTTCCTTCCACGGGGGCGCGGACCCGGTCCCGGACCCGCGGTTCCAGTGGAGACCCTGCGCACACCAACCGCACCCGGCCTTGACGCGTGACCTACGCGCCGGCGGCCGTCCTTGACGGATTCCTGACACGGCGGCGGCTTTCCCGGCCCGGACCGGCCCGAGCGGGTGGTGCGCGATGCTCTCCGGTGTCAGCGCCCCGTCAGGGCCCGGTCCGTGGGGATCAAGAACGTGTCAGGGCCTGGCGCGGCCCCCGACCGGGCGGGCATACGGTCGTCGTGCGATCCACGGTGGCGGGCGGAGCCCGCCCGCCGCGGCCCGCCCGCAGTATCTCGCCCAGACCGCCCCTTCCGACCGGAGGCCGCCATGTACCGCCAGCTCCCCGACGATCCCGAACCCTCCCGACCCGGCCCGGCCGGACGGCTCCTGGTCCCCGTCCGGCCGGGTCGGCTCGGCCACACCGCCCGGCTCTTCCGCACGCCGCTCGGTGATCGCACCGCCGTCGCCTTCACCACCGAGCAACGGCTCACCGCCGTCCTCGGTCCCGACCAGCCCTGGATCGCGCTCGCCGAGCCCGCCCTGCGCGCCCTCGCCGAACCGCTGGGCGTCACCATCCTGACCGTCGACCCCCAACTGGCCGCCGCCGCCCCGAAGCCGGTGCCGCTGCCGTACGCCGCGCCCGTCGCCGACGAGCGCCCCACGCCCTCCACGCCCGCACCGGCCGCCACGCGCCGCGCCGCCCACCCGGTCTGAGTCCACCCGGCGCGGTCCCCGGGGAGCCGCCCGGCCCGGAGCCCGTCCACCGGGGTGCCCTCAAGGACGGCGCCGGTCCTGCCGCCACTCGGCATCAAGGCCATCGACCTGCCGGCCCGGTTCGTACCCGGGCCGGACACGCCGGGCCCGCGTCCACGCCAAAGCCCCTGTCAACGGCCCGTCAAGAACCCGGTGCCCGGCGTCATGGTGCCGTCAGCGGCGGCGTCCGCGCGCCCGGCCCCGGGTTCACTGGAGTCACCGGAAGCACCGGACATACCGGACCATCGAGACGGAGGCGAGCGGCCATGGCCGACCCCACCCGAGTGATCGTCGGACTGAACGGGTCGCTGAGCAGCCTCGCGGCCCTGTACCGCGCGGTCGGCGAGGCGGCCAGGCGCGGGGCCGACCTCGTCCCGGTCGCCGCCTGGACGCCGGCCGACGGCGGCGGTCTGCGGCCGCTCTCCGAGCTGGAACACGCGGCCCGCAGGCGCCTGGACACCGCCTTCGAGCAGACCTTCGGCGGCTACCCGGCCGACCTGGTGATCCGCCCGCTGGTGGTCCGGGGCGACGCGGGCCCGGCCCTGGTGGCGGCCGTCACCGGCCCGGACGACCTGCTCGTGGTAGGCACCGGCGGCCACGGCCGGCTCGACCGTCTGCTGCACGGCTCGGTCACCCGCCACTGCCGCGGCCACGCGGCCTGCCGGGTCGTCGCGGTCCCACCGTCGGAGCTGCTGGAGCGGCTGGAGTTCACCGCCCGCAGCGGCGCCCCGCTCCCCCTCGCCGCCGGCCACCGGCCGGCCAGGACCGCCGCGCCCGCCGCCACCACCGGCTGAGTGCCGGGCCCGCCGGCCCGGGGCGGGCCGGGCTCACCGGCCGGCGCCGACCGGTTCGGGCCGCCCGTCGCCCAGCATGACCACGGCGTCGGCGTGCCGCCGGACGAGGGGCAGGTCGTGGCTGATCAGGGCGAGGGTGAGGCCGCGGTCGGCACGCAGGCGGCCGAGGAGGGCCATGATGCCCTCCGCGGTGGCCTCGTCGAGGGCGGAGGTGACCTCGTCGCAGAGCAGGACGTCGGGCTCGGCGGCGAGGGCACGGGCGATCGCGACGCGCTGGCGCTGGCCGCCGGAGAGCTCGTGCGGGTGACGGGCGGCCAGCTCGGCGGGGAGGTCGACGGCGGCGAGGAGTTCGGCGACCCGGTCCGCGCACTGCTCGTGCGGGGTGGCGTGGTGCAGGCGCAGCGGGCGGGTGAGGGTGGCGCCGACGGTGCGGGCCGGGTTGAGGGCGCCGAGCGGGTTCTGCGGCACCAGCTGGATCCGGCGGCGCTGGTCGCGGGTGCGGGTGTGGTGGGAGCCGGACAGCGGGGCACGGTCGAGGGTGAGGGTGCCCGCGGTGGGCGGGTGCAGGCCGGCGAGGACGCGGACCAGGGTGGTCTTCCCGGCGCCGGAGGGCCCGGTGATGCCGGTGCAGGTACCCGGCGCGAGGTGGAGGTCGAGGCCGGCCAGGATCCGGCGGCGCCCGCGGCCGTCGCCGACATGGGCGTCGATCCGGTGGGCGCCGAGACCACGGTCCGGGCCGGCACCGTTCGAACCCGCGCCGACCGGAACCGCGCCGACCGGAACCGCGGCCCCAGGGCCAGGCTTGACGGTCCCGCCGACGGCCGACAGCACGGAGGCCGCGCCCACGGGGGCCCGGCCCGCCGGACGGAGGACGAGGACCTCGTCGGCGCAGCGGGCCACGAAGGCGGCGTCGTGGCTGGAGAGGGCGACCGCGATGCCGTGGCGGCGGGCGAGTTCGCGCAGCAGGTCGGCGATCTCGTCGCGCAGGGCCGGGTCGAGGCCCGCGGTGGGCTCGTCCAGGAGCAGGAGTTCGGGTCGGCGGGCGAGCGCGCGGGCGAGGGCGACGCGGCGCTGCTGTCCGCCGGAGAGGGCGGTGGGGCGGCGGCGTTCGAGCTGCTGGTCGGTGGGCAGCCGGACCTGGGTGAGCAGTTCGCGCAGCGCCTCGGCGCTGCGGTCGACGGCGGTCTCGGTGATCAGACGGGCCACGCGCATCCGGGGGTTGAGCCCGGAGCCCGGGTCCTGCCCGAGGTAGGCGAGGCGGTGGCGGCGCAGCCGGCGCAACTCCTCGGCCGGGAGGGCGAGGATGTCGTGGCCGAGGACGGTGAGCGTGCCGCCGGGCGGGGCGGCGCCGGGTGGCAGAGCGCCGGCCAGGGCCCGGAGCAGGGTGGTCTTGCCGGCGCCGGAGGGCCCGGTGACGGCGTGGACGCGGCCGGGGCCGAGGGTGAGGCTGGTGGGGGCGAGCAGCGGGGTGCCGTCGTCGAGGGCGATGGACAGTGCGGCGACCCGGGCGGTGACCCGGTCCGTGGGGTCGGTCGCGGTCACAGGGCGGTCTCCGGGGTGGTCCGGGCGGGGGCGAGGGCGTCGGCCGCGAGGTTGACGCTGACGGCGAGCAGGCCGATGGCGAGGCAGGGGGCGCCGACGGCCCAGGGGTTGAGCATGATGCCGGGGGCGTTCTCACGGATCATCAGCGCCCAGTCGGCTTCGGGTGGCTGGGGGCCGAGCTGGAGGAAGGCGGCGACCGAGACCACGTAGACGCCCTCGACGAAGCGCAGGCCGAACAGGGCGAGGACGGTCGCGCGCAGGTTGGGCAGCACCTCGCGGACCATCAGGTACCAGAGGCGTTCGCCCCCGACGGCGGCCGCCTCGACATAGCCGCTGGCGGCGACGGGCGCGGCCGCGGCGGCCACCACCCGCACCGCGTAGGGGATGCCGAGGACGGTGGCCGCGGCGGCGACGGGAAGGCGCCCGCCGGCCGGCCAGGCGAGGCCGATGAGCATGATGCCGAGGACGGCGGGCAGCAGGATGGCGAGGTCGGCGGCGCGCTCCACCCACCGGCCGAGCCGGGGGCGCAGGACGGCCAGGATGCCGATCACCGTGGCGGCGCCGGTGACCAGGACGGCGACGGCGAGCGCGGTGGCGATCAGCGGCGCGCCGCCGTGCAGCAGCCGGCTGAGGACGTCCCGGCCGAGCTGGTCGCCGCCGAGCGCGGCGGCGCCGTCGGGGGCGGCGTAGGGGGCGGTCACCGGCTCGTCGACGCGGTGCGGGGCCCACAGCGGGCCGGTGAGCGCCAGGGCGGTCAGCAGCAGGGCGGGCAGCGCCCTGACCAGGGCGTGCGAGCGCCGGCCGCGGCGCTTCGGGGCCGGCGGGGCCCCGGGGGCCCGCACGGTCTTCGGGGCCCGACGGATCCGACGGGGCCGGAGGGGTGACGAGGTCTCGACGGTCATGGGCGCTCTCGCAGGACGCGCTCGCGGACGAGGTCGGCGAGCAGCAGCAGGATGCTGATGGCGGCTCCGGTCGCCGCGACGACTCCGGCGACGAGGGGGGTGTCACGGTCGGCGATGGCACCGGACAGGACGGCGCCGATGCCGGGGTAGTTGAAGAGCGTCTCGACGACGACCGCGCCGCCGAGCAGCATCCCGGCGGAGGTCGCGGTGCTCACCGCGATGGCGGGCAGGGCGCCGGGCAGCATGTGGTGGGTGAGGATCCGGTGGCGCGGCAGGCCGTCGAGGACGGCCGCCCGGACGTGGGGCAGGGCGGCCTGGTCGGCGAGGGCGCCCCGGACGATCCTGGTGTTCCAGCCGATCTGCGGGACGGCCAGGGCCAGCGCGGGCAGCAGCAGCATGTCCCAGGAGGCGGGTGTGCCGTCGGCGCCGGTGAGGGTGACGGCGGGCAGCCAGCCCGTCCAGAGCGAGAAGACCAGCAGCAGGGCGACGGAGAGGACGAACTCGGGCAGCGCGAAGGCGGCCGTCGAGAGGACGGCGATGGTCCGGTCGGTCCGGCCGCCGGGGCGCAGGGCGGCCCAGCTGCCGAGGGCGAGGGCGCCGAGGATGCTGGCGGTCAGGGCGAGGGTGCCGAGCAGCAGGGTGTTGGGGAACGGGCCGGCCAGGACGGAGGTGACGGGCTGTCCGTGGGCGGTGGTGCCGAGGTCGCCGGCGGGCAGGCCGGTCATCCAGTCCCAGAACCGTTCGACGACCGGCCGGTCGAGGCCCAGGGCGGCGCGGCGGGCGGCCATGTCGGCGGCGGTCTCACCGCGTTCGGAGGTGGCGTTGGCCGCGTCCCCCGGCAGGAGTTCGATCGCGGCGAAGACCGCGGCGAGCAGCACCGTGAGCATGGCGAGCCGCCGGGCGGCGAGCCAGGCGGCCCGGCCCAGCCCGGGCAGCGGCCCGGCGGCCCGGGGCGGTGCCGGGGGCGCGGCGGCGCCCCCGGCGGTCGGGGCCGGGGTCAACGGGCCAGCCAGGTCTTCTCGAGCTGGACGCGTCCGTAGCCGGGGAGCCTGGGCAGGTCGCGCACGGCGGAGCCGGCCAGGTCGATGCCGTCCGCCATGCCCCAGAGCAGGTAGCCGGACCTGGCGTACTCGATCTCCTGGAGCTGGTGCAGCAGCGTGGTCCGGGCGGCCTCGTCGGCGGTGGCCATGGCGGTGCGGTAGGCCTCGTCGAAGGAGGGCTCCTGCCAGCCGGCCTCGTTCTGGCCGGCGTCGGAGAGCATCGTCTTCGAGGCGAAGAAGACGACCGAGTCGTTGGTGCCCCAGTAGCTCGTGTAGAGGGGGGCCTTGAGCCAGGTGGCGTCCCAGAAGACCTTGGAGTCCTGCTTGACCACGTTGATCCTCACCCCGGCCTCGCGGACCTGGGTGGCGAAGAGCGTCGCGGACTCGGCGAGGCCGGCGATGTCCTCGGTGGTGATGAGGTCGTACGTCCTGGCGGTGTCGAAGCCGGCCTCGGCGAGCAGCTGCCTGGCCCGGTCGAGGTCCCGCTTGCGCTGGGGGATGTCCTTGGCGTAGGCCGGGTCGCCGGTGCCCAGGATGTCGTTGCCGACGGTGCCGTAGCCGGAGAGCACCTGCTTGACCATGGCGTCGCGGTCCACCGAGAGCCGCAGGGCCTCGCGGACCTTCGCGTCGGCGAACGGCCCGTCGGCGGCGCGCATCACGATGGGCATCGCCATGTCGTTGGGCCGGCGCAGGATCTGGATGTCCTTGCGGGTCTCGGCGGTGCGGGCCGCGACGGCGCCGACGTTGGACGCGACGTCGATCTGGCCGGCGAGCAGGGCGTTGGCCATCGCCTGCGGGCTCTCGAAGATCCGTACCTCGACGGCGTCGAGCAGGACCTTGCCGCCGTACCAGTTGTCGTTGCGCACCAGGCGGGCGTTGCCGTCGCGGTACCAGTCGAGGGTGAACGGTCCGGTGCCGGGGGCGCCGGCGAGCGCGTCGTCCTTGGTGTCCTTCTTCAGGACGAAGGTGGTCAGCCGGGTGAGCAGCGGCAGGTCGGCGTTGGCGTAGTCGGAGACCAGGACGACGGTCCGGGCGTCCTCGGCCTGGATGCCCTCGGGCTGGATGCCGGGCAGGCGGCTCTTGCCGGAGGGGGTGGCGCGCAGGCGCCTGAGCGACCAGACGACGTCCTCGGCGGTGACCGGGGTGCCGTCGTGGAACGTGGCGCCGTCGGCGAGGGTGAAGCGCCAGGTCCTGAGGTCCTCGGACGGCTTCCAGGAGGCGGCCAGCCGGGCGGCGGTGTTGGTCTTGTCGCCGGGGACGGTCAGGGTGTCATAGAGCAGACTGATGATCAGGTAGTCGCTCTCGTTGGCCTGGGTGCCGTGCGGGTCGCGGGTGATCGCGGAGGCACGGCCGAGCGCACCGACCTTCAGGGTGCCGCCGGTGCGGGGCTGCTCGTTCGCGGAGCCGGACGCCACACCCGCCGCGGACCCGGACCCGCCCTTGCTGCCGGCGCAGGCGGCGAGCGCCCCGGCCGCGCCGATACCGGCGGTGGCCCACAGCAGCTCTCGTCTGGTGACGCTCACGTCGTTGTTCCTCGTTTCCGGGTCAAGCAGGATTTTCTTAGGGTTGCCTATCCTAAAAACTGCCCATCACGCAACCCGGCATCGAACAATTGACGCAAGGGCAACCCCCGCGCCGACGGCAGGTCAACTCACCCCACCGCGCGAAGCCGCAGCACCCAAGGGGCCCTTCGTACACCCCCTCGCCCGATCAGGCCCTGCGGAACTGCGCCAGAGTTTCAAGTAAGGATTGCCTTACCTAAGATCGGTTGCTACGTTTCGGTCGTCGCCCGGCCGCCGGCGCCGCGCCGGGCCGAGTCCCCGGCTCCCGCCGCCCCCGGGCCGCACCGAGCCGTACCCGAGCCACGCTCCCCGCCCTGCCCGAGCCATGCCCCGCGCCGTACCCGAGCCGGCCCCGCCCCGCCGCCTGCCCGCGCCATGGAAGGTGCCCCCGTGTCCACCACCCCCGCCCCGGTACGCCCACTCGACGCCGCCCACGTCGACGAACTCACCGCCGCCGCGGCCGAACTGCTGACCCGCCACGGCTCCGCCACCAGCCCCGGCCTGCTCGCCGCACTCCCCACGGCCGGCGCCCGGCTCGGCGCCGGACTCCGCCACGCGCTGCGCCCGGTGGACACCGACGACGGCCTCTTCGTCCTGCGCGGTCTACGGGTCGACGACGACCGGCTGGGCCCGACGCCCGGTCACTGGTCCACCGTCGGCGGCGCCGGCGCGGTCTGGGACGTCGTCCTGCTGCTCGTCTCCACGCTGATGGGCACCCCGATCGCCTGGGACGGCCAGCAGGACGGCCGGTTCGTGCACGACATCCTCCCCTCGCCCGGGCACGAGGACGAGCAGACCGGCGCCTCCAGCAGCGTCCTGCTCACCCCGCACACCGAGGACGCCTTCCACCCCGGCCGCGCCCACCTGCTGCTGCTGTGCTGCCTGCGCAACCACGACCGCGTCGCCACCACCGCGGCCAGCGTCCGCCGGACCGCACTCGCCGAGGCGGACCTCGACCGGCTGAAGCGGCCCGTGGCGCCGATCCTGCCCGACGACGCCTACACCGGGGCCCAGCGGTTCGCCGGCCGCCCCGCGCCGGTGCCCACCCTCTTCGACTCCCCCGAGGGCCTGACCCTGCGCTTCGACCCCGCCTACACCCCGCTCGACACCGCCGACCGGCCCTGGCGGGCCGCGTACGGGCGGCTGGCGGAGGAACTGGCCCGGGTCTCGGTCGCGGTGCGCCTCGAACCCGGTGACGTGCTGGTCGTCGACAACGACATCGTCGTCCACGGCAGGGTCCCCTTCCGGGCCCGCTACGACGGCACCGACCGGTGGCTCAAGCGCGCCTCGGTCCGGGTCGAGGGCCGCCCCACCCGGCCGCTCGCCGAGCACGACGAACACGGCTACGGCCAGGCCGCCGTCACCGCCTGGGCCGTCTGAACCCTCCGCCCCGCCTCCGCCATCGAAGGGACCCCCCGTGGACCACCGGGACGACACCACCCTGCGCGTACTGAGCACCAGCGACCTCGCCGGCATCGACATCGGCCTCTCCGACGTCCTCGACACCGTCGAGCAGGCCTACCGCACCCTCGCCGCCGGCCGCTCCGACAACCCGCGCAAACTCACCGTCAAACCCGCCGACGGCCACTCCGTCTCCTACGCCATGCTCGGCCGCGACGGCGTGCGCGAGGTCGTGGCGGTCAAGACCTCGTACAAGCACGGCCTGCACGAGAGCCGCGACCGGCAGCACTACTACACGACGCTCACCCTCTACGACGACGTCACCGGCCTGCCGGTGGCGATGATGGACTGCGGCCGGATCGGCTCGCTGCGCACCCCGGCCGTCTCCGCCCTGCTGGCCCGCGAGTGCGCCTCCCCCGACGCCCGCACCGCGCTGGTCATCGGCACCGGCACCCAGGGGCGCCTCGCCCTGCCCTTCCTGCTCACCGCCCTGCCGAAGCTGGAGCGCCTGCTCCTCGCCGGCACCCACCCGGACGGCATCGCCGCCGTCCGCGCCCGGCTCACCCGGTACTTCCCGGGCCGGGAACCGGAGTTGGTCACCGACCTGCGCCGGGCCGCGGGCGAGGCCGACCTGATCGTGGCCACCGCCGGCGGTCACACCGCCGCGGCCGTCGAGGCCGACTGGCTCAGGCCCGGCGCGCTCGGCATCCTGGTCGGCCACGGACTGGCCCCCTCCACCCTCCACCGGGCCGACCGGGTGATCGCCACCAGCGAGGCCCAGATGCGGGTCACCGGCACCGACCTGGCGGACGCCGACGGCGCGCTGCCCGCCGTCGACGCCGAACTGCCGGCCGTCCTCTCCGGAGCCGCCCCCGGCCGGACCGCGCCCGGGCAGCGGATCTTCGCCTACAACAGCGGACTGGTCGTCACCGACATCGCCCTCGGCCACCGCTTCGCCCAGCTCGCCGCCGCACAGGGCCTCGGCACCGAGGTCGCCCTGTGGCGCTGACCCTCCCGCCCCACCCCGACCCGCTCGCCGGCCGCATCCACCGCGACGGCCTGCTGCACGACCTCTCGTACGCCTTCGGCGGACCGTTCCACTACCTGCTGCCCGAGCGCTTCGACGCCAACCTCGCCGCCTTCCGCGCCGCCCTCGCCGAGGCCGGGGTGGAGGGGCGGGTGTACTACGCGAAGAAGGCCAACAAGGCCGCCGTGTTCGCCGAGCGCTGCGCCGGCACCGGCGCGGGGGTGGACGTGGCCAGCCACGGCGAACTGCGCGAAGCCCTCGGCCACGGCGTCCGCGGCGAGGACCTCGTGGTCACCGGGCCGGCCAAGGCCGACCGGCTGCTGCGCACGGCCGCCCTGCAGGGCTCGCTGATCGCCGTCGACTCGCCCGACGAACTGGAGCGCGTCCTGGAGCTCGACGCGCCCCGGCCGGTCCGCGTCCTGCTGCGCCGCCACCCGCCGGCCCAGCCCCGCAGCCGCTTCGGCCTGGACGGCGAACAGCTGGACGCGGCCCTGCTGCGCTGCGCGGCGGCCGGGGACCGGCTCAGGATGGAGGGCTTCAGCTTCCACCTCTCCGGGTACGAGGTGCGGCCGCGTGCCGACCTCGCGGGCGAGCTGGTCGACCTCTGCCGCCGGGCCCGCGCCCTCGGTCTGCGGGCCGACCGGATCAGCATCGGCGGCGGCTTCGCCGTGGACTACACCGCCGCCGGGCACTGGGCCGCCTTCCTCGCCGAACAGGGCCCCGGCCACTACCACGCCGACAGGTCCTTCACGCCCGGTGACTTCTACCCGTACCACTCCCCCGTCGCCGGCGCCGACGCGCTGCGCGCCGTCCTCGCCGCCCGCCCGGGCGGGGCCGGCGCCACCCTGGCCGAGCGGCTGCGCGAGGCCGGGGTGGCGCTCCTGCTGGAGCCCGGCCGCGCCCTGCTGGACCGGGCCGGCTCCTCGGTGTTCCGCGTCCAGGGCGTCAAGGACCGTGCCGGGTACGGCATCGTCACCGTGGACGGCACCAGCCTGAGCCTGTCCGAGCAGTGGTTCAACAGCGAGTACCTGCCCGACCCGGCGCTGCTGCCGGCCGAACCGGCCGTCGGCGAAAGCCCGGCCGGACCGACCGGGCCGCCCACCGCCGACGACGGGCCCTACCGGGCCTGCGTCGGCGGCGCCAGCTGCCTGGACTCCGATCTGCTCAGCTGGCGCAAGATCGCCTTCCCCCGCCGGCCCCGGATCGGCGACCTGCTCGTCTACCCCAACACCGCCGGCTACCAGATGGACTCCAACGAGTCCCCGTTCCACGACCTGCCGCTCCCGCCCAAGGTCGTCCTGCACGGCCGGGGCGGCCGGCTGCGCTGGCGGCTCGACCAGCGCCCGGCCGTCTGACCCGGCCGACCCGCCCCCACCGCTCTGCCCCGAGGAGCCCCTGCCATGACCGACGCCCTCCACCGACCCCCGGTGGTCAGCCGGATCTCCGACCTCATCGGACACACCCCGCTGTTCGAGCTGGCCCGCGCCGACCACGGCGCCCGGCTGCTGCTCAAGCTGGAGATGTACAACCCCACCGGCAGCGCGAAGATCCGGATGGCCCGTCAGATGATCCTCGACGCCGAGGAGCGCGGCGACCTGCGCCCCGGCGGCCACGTCGTCGAGTCCACCTCCGGCAACACCGGCCTGGGCCTCGCGGTCGTCGCCGCCGAACGCGGCTACCGCTTCACCGCCGTCGTCGACAACCACGCCGCCGTCGACAAGCTCCGCGGCATGCGGGCCATGGGCACCGAGCTGGTCTACGTCGCCGAGGACGGCGGCGAGGAGCTCAACACCGCCGCCCGCGAGGAGTTCGCCGAGGAGCTCGCCCGGGGGAAGGACAACACCTTCTTCACCGAGCAGCACAACAACCCCGGCAACGCGGTCGGCTACTACGCCGTGGGCCGCGAGATCGCCCAGGCCCTCGACAACCGGGTGGACGTCCTGATCGGCGCCGTCGGCACCGGCGGCGGGCTCTGCGGCACCGCCCGGGAGCTGAAGAAGGCCGTCCCCGGCCTCACCGTCATCGGCGTCGAGCCCAAGGGCTCCATCGCCTTCGGGCCGCCCGCCCACGACTACTACCAGTCCGGCACCGGCACCCCCGAGGGCGCCACCATCGGCCTGCTGGTCGACTTCGACCTCATCGACGAAGGGGTGAAGGTCGGCGACGTCGAGGCCTTCGCCACCGCCCGCGTCGTCGCCCGCCGCACCGGGCTGCTGATCGGCGGCTCCGCCGGCGGCGTCGTCCACGAGGCCCTGACCCGGCTGCCCGCCCTCCCGCCGGACGCCGTTATGGTCGCATTCGTCAACGACGGCGGCGAGAAGTACCTGGACACCGTCTTCGACGACGACTGGATGAACGCCCGCAAACTCGTCGACCACGCCGTCGAGGCCGAGATCGACGAGGTCCTGACCAAGCTCCGCAGGCCCTGACAGCAGGAACACGTGACCACCACCATGCAGCAGTTGACCACGCTGGTCCGCGACGGCCGGGCGCTCGCCGCGCTCGCCGTCCCGCTCGCGCTGACCCAGCTCGCCCAGGTCGCCCTCACCACCACCGACACCATCATGATGGGCGTGCTGGGCACCGAGGCGCTCGCGGCCGGCGGCCTCGCCCTGGTCATCTTCAACCAGCTCCGCACCATGGGGGTCGGTCTGGTCACCTCCGTCGGCAACCAGGTCGCGGCGGCGGCCGCCCGGGCCGAACGGTCCACCGGGAATCCCGACGCCGAGGCCGGTGCCGACACCGCGACCACTGCCGAGGCCGGTACCGAGGCCGCGACCGCTGCCGGGCCGGGCGACGAGGTCCGCAGCCTGGTCCGCGCGGCGATGGCCGTCGCCACCCTCGCCGGCGTCGCCGGAGCCGCCCTGATGGTCCTGATCGGCCAGGCCGCCACCCTCCTCGGCCAGGACGCCACCGTCGCCGACCGCGCCCAGGGCATGCTCCTCGCGCTCGCCCCCGGGCTGCTCCCCTGCCTCTGGTTCCAGGCGATCCGCCAGTTCACCGTCGGCATGCGCCGCCCGCAGGCCCTGCTGCGGATCACCGTCGTCTCGGTCGCCGTCAACGCGGCGCTCAACTGGGCGTTCATCCACGGCACCTGGGGCATGCCGACACTCGGCCTCACCGGCATCGGCGTCGCCACCAGCTGTGTCCACCTGCTCTCCTTCCTCGCCCTGTACGGCTCCGCCCGCCGCGACCCGCAGCTCGCCCCGCTGCTCGGCCTGGACTTCTGGCGGGCCGACGCGGCGACCGTGCGACGGCTGCTGGGCCTCGGCACGCCGATCGCCGCGACCTACGGCTCCGAGGCCGGCTTCTTCTCCGTCACCGCCCTGCTGGCCGGCAGCTTCGGCGCGGCCGCGCTCGCCGCGCACACCGCCGTCAACCAGCTGATCTACATCGTCTTCCAGGTCGCCGTCGGCCTCTCGCACGCCGCGTCCATCAACGTCAGCCGGGAACTCGCGCTCGGCGCGTACGCCGCCGCGCGCCGCATCCGCAACACCGCGCTCGCCTGCGGCGCGGTGGTGATGGCGGTGGTCGGCACGGTCTACCTGACCCTGCCGGACCTCGTGCTGCGGCCCTACTTCGACCCCGGCTCGGCGGCCGACCGGCAGGGCCTGGAGATCGCCACCGGACTGCTCGCCGTCGTCGCCGTGCTGCAGTTCTTCGACTGCGCCCAGAACATCGGCGTCGGGCTGCTGCGCGGCCTCGACGACACCGGGAGCGGCTTCCGCATCACCCTCGTCGGCTACTGGCTCGTCGGTCTGCCCGCCGCCTGGCTCCTCGCCTACCCGCTCGGCGGCGACACCCTCGGCCTCTGGTTCGGCCTCCTCATCGGCCTCGCCACCACCGCGGTCCTGCTGCTCCGCCGCTACGGCCGGGCCCTCACCGCCCGGGCGGGCGCGGCCCCGGCCGTCGCCACCCCGGCGGTGTGACCACTCGCCGGCCCCGTCCGCCGGCCGTCAGGCGGGGTCGGCGAGGTGGGTGCTCAGCCAGCCGAGGGAGGGCGGGAGCAGCCGGATCCAGGTGGTGAAGTTGTGGCCGCCGGAGTCGACGGTGGCCTGGGTGACGGTCATCGGGGCATGCGCGGCGGCGGCGAAGGCCCGGGAGTCGGCGTAGGTCCGGCCGTCCTCCTTGCTGTCGGCGAGCAGCACCGCCAGCGCGGGGGCGGGCAGGTGGGCGAGCCGCCAGTCGAGGTCGGCCTGGTCGCGGCGCTGCTGACTGCCGCCGAAGAGATCACCCGTGGTGATGTCCTCCGCCGCCTTGAGGTAGCCGGACAGCGAGACCGCGGCGGAGAAGACCTGCGGATGCTCCATGCCGAGCTTGACCGCGCAGTAGCCGCCGGTGGAGTCGCCCATCACCCCTAGGCCGCCCGGCCCGGGCAGCACCCGGTACGAGGCCCTGAGGTCC
Organism: Kitasatospora sp. NPDC088351; assembly: GCF_040685575.1. NCBI lineage: Bacteria > Bacillati > Actinomycetota > Actinomycetes > Kitasatosporales > Streptomycetaceae > Kitasatospora > Kitasatospora sp. NPDC088351. The sequence continues at coordinate 204,518 of NZ_JBFBIL010000004.1, forward strand.
TGCGGCACGTCGGCGGTGAAGTACGTCTGCGCCTGCGGGCCGTTCGGGATGTCCTCGCACTCGCTGTCCCGGGGCATCGACGGGGAGGGCCGCATCAGCACCAGGACGGTGGGCCGCATCGTCCCGTTCCTGAGCAGTTTCAGCTCGGTGGCCGGGTACCTCAGCTTGGTGACCAGGTTCTCGGCCTCTCCGGGGAACCCCGTCATGACGATCACGGCAGGAAATCTCCGGTCCTGGAAGGACGGCTGGAAGTACTGCGGCGGCAGGTAGACGTAGCCGTCGGTGGACAGGCCGGTGGCCGGGCCGGGGATGTGCACCCGGTCGAGCCGGCCGGCCCGGGCCGGGTCGGAGCCGAATCCCCCGGCGCCGGTGACCTCGGCCGTGCCGAGCACCTGCACACCGGGCGCCGGCGCCCCCGCGCCCGGTGTCCTCGTACCCGGTTCCCTCATGCCCGGCGTCACCGGGCCGCCCTGGATCACGCCCTGGCCCCGGTTGTGGCCCAGCAGGTCCGACCAGCTGCTGTAGAACACGAAATAGTCGTTGACCACCAGACCGAGCGTGCAGAGCAGCACGGTCTGGGTCAGCGCGATGGTGCCGAGCCGCAGGAACATCGCCGGCCAGCTGCGGACCGCCAGCTTCGGCCAGACCCACAGCGTGCCGAGCACCGTCAGCACCGCGAACAGCACCATCAGTGCCAACAGCTTGTGACCGGTGAGTCCCATGTCCCGGCTCGCCACCAATCGTGCTCCGTCTCCCCTACCACTGTGGCCCCCACCCGGCGGTCGGCGCACCCGTCGGGCAGCGGGGCACGGCCGGCGGGTGCGCCGGTGGGGCGCGGCCGGGAGCGGCGGTGGCGGGCGGCGGTGGCGGGCGGCGCGGCGCGGTCGGGCGGCCGACGGCCCGGTGGACAGTAAGGGCATGCAGACGCCGCCGACACCCCCCACACCGCCGGAGCCGGAGCCCGCGTGGACACGCCCGGAGACACCGGAGCAGCGGGCCGACCGCAACCTCGTCGAGCTCCTGCAGGAGCTGCGGGTGGTCCAGACCGGTGTGCAGATCCTGTTCGCGTTCCTGCTCGGCATGGCCTTCACCGAGCGCTTCGGCACGCTGGACAACACCCAGCAGACCCTCTACGTCGCCACGTTCCTACTCACCGTGGTGTCCGCCGCCGTGCTGTCCACGCCCGTCGCCCTGCACCGGGCGCTGTTCCACCGCGGCGCCAAACGCCGCATCGTCGAGCTGTCCGCCCGGTTCACCGAGATCGGGCTGGCCTTCCTCGCCCTGGCACTCAACGCGGCCGTGCTGCTGCTGATGGACGTCGTGCTCAACCGCACCGCGGCCGCCGTGATCGCCGGCGCGACCACCGTGCTGTTCGCCGTCCTGTGGTTCGCCCTCCCCTGGGGGCTGCGCCGGCGATCGTCCTGAGCGCCCGGCCCCGAGGTGCCCGGCCCGCCGGGAGGTCGCGGGCCGGGCACCGGGCGCGCACCGAGCCGTGGGCGGGGGTCAGTCCTCGTCGTCGAAGAACTCGTCGACGACCTCGTCCACCACCTCGTCGACGATCATGCCGCCGACGAAGCCCACCGCGGCACCGGCGACGGCTCCGCCGACCACGGCGCCCATGCCGGGGCCGCTCCGGTGGTCGCCGTCCTGGTGGTGGGAGCCGTAGTGGTGGGAGCCGTCGTGGGCGGTGTGGTGCTGGAGCGCCTGGCGCATCCACTCGTCGACGGTGGCGGCGAGGTCCTTCCGGGCGGCCGTCTCGTCCAGCACATGACGGTTGATCACATCGCCGCCGTGGCCGAAGCCGCCGGACCGCCGGTCGACCTCCAGGACCACCTCGGTCTGGAACGGCGTGCTGAGGAAGGTGAGTTCGACCTCGCTGCAGGCGTGCGCGTACTGCGGGGCCGCGGCGAACTCGATCTCCTGGTAGAACGGCAGGGTCTGACCGGTGCCGCGGATGTACCCGGACTCCAGGTCGGCCCGCCTGAACCGGAACCCGGCGGCGGTGAACGCGTCCAGCACCTGCTGCTGGAGCGGCAGCGGCTCGATGGTGAGCGCGTCGGCGTCGCTCTTGTCGCGGCCGCCGTCGACGTCGACCTCGGTGAGCACGCCCACCGTCATGCCGTGCAGCGGCTGCCCCGCGATGGCGGTGACGGGGGCCTCGTAGGGCACCGGCAGGGAGAACTCGACCGATCGCCGCTCCTCGGCCCGCAGCGTCAGCGGGCCGGCCACGACCGCGGTCGCGAACGGGGCCGGGGCCGTGCCCTCCTGGTCGTCGTGCTCGACCTCGACCCGCGCCACCAGGTGCAGCGTGATACCGGCGATGTCGGCGTCACGGCCGCCGCCGACCAGCTCGACCCGGCCGAGGACCTGACCGCCGGGGCGGACGGTCGGGGTGGACAGGACCGTGTCGACGCTGGGGCCGCCGACGCCGAGGGCGCCGAGGAGCCGTTTGAACACCATCGGGTGCTCTCCTTCGTGTTCGGTTCTTGGCGGGACACCGCAGGACGGAACGGACGGAACGGACCGGAACGAGCGGGTACGGACCGGAATTCGGCGCCCATCGAAGTGTAAAGGGCCGGCAAACCCGCCGTGGCGCGGAGTCACCTGCCGAAGCGTCAGCACCCCCGCCGCGCGCCCACCGCGATCCGGACAACGCGGCCTACACGTCGGTCTCGAAGTCCGGGCTGGTGTAGCGCGGGCGGAAGCCCGACACCGCCTCGCCGCCGCCGTCCCCGGCTCCGGCCCGGGCGACGAGGAAGGGCACCAGGCCGCGCTCGGTGAGCGCGGCCCGCCAGGCGCTCCTGGCCTCCTCCAGGCCGCCGTCCACCACACCGGCACCGCCGGGGCTCTCGGCCGGGCGCGGCCGGGCGGCCGCCCTCAGCAGCCCCAGCCCACCGGCCAGCGCACTGGCCGGCGCGACGGCGGCGGCGATCCACCCGGCGCCGCTCAGCGCCTCGCCGAGCACCTCCAGGGAGTCCGTGAGCCGGAGCCCGTAGCCGAGGAGGAGGAAGACGGCGGCGGCGCTGCCCGCGACGATCGGCACGATGAGCGCCAGCACCCCGAGCCAGCCGGACAGCCGCTCGCGCCCCGGGGCGTCCACGGGCAGGCGGGCCAGCGCGTCGGCGTCCGCCCGCAGGGCCGCGTACCGCTCGTACTCCGGGGACGCCGCCGCGAGGACGTACTCGGCGTGTTCACGCGCCTGCCGCCGCAGCCGCTCGGCGCCGTGCGCGCCGTCGCCGGACTGCTGGAGGGCGGCGCGGACCTGCGGGAGTTCCAGCGCCCGGCTCAGGGCGGTCTCGAAGTCGGCCCGGTCCTGCTGCGGCAGTCGAAGCGGCCTGTCCATGGTGTCTTCCCCGTTCGCTGTTCACCGGCCGGCCGCGGTTCCCCCCGGCCCGCCTCCGCGCGGCGGGCGGCCCCCCACCGCCCTCCCCGGCCGCCCGCGCCCACGCCGGACCGCGGCCGGCGGCCCCGCCGACCCTTAGTTCTACAGCACTGTAGAGCATCGCGGCGTCCGCCAGCAGCACACGGCACCCAGGGGCTTGGCAAGGCGTCAGGCCGGCGGCCACCGGGGCCGGCGGTGAAGTCGGACCGGCCGGCTATCCGGCGCGCTTCCCCGGCGGCCACTCCGCCACCGCCCGCCGCACCAGGCGCTCCCGGCGGTGCCGCGCGAACGGGTAGGCGGCCAGGCTCCCGGCCGCGAAGAACAGCAGGAGGACGGCGCCGGCGGGGCGGGTGGCGGCGAACAGCGCCGCGAGCACCCCGAAGAGGGCGGCGAGGAGCAGCAGCAGCGACGGCTCGGGGCCGGCGCCGGCCTGGCCGGGGGTGGGCCCGGGCATCCGGCCGGGCGCCGGGCGGACCGGGGCGTGGCCGGGCGGCCAGCCCGGCGGCGTCCACACCGGGGGCGCCCCGGCCCCGTTCGGCCGGGCCGCGGTCACCCGGGTCCACGGCACCGGCGGATCGCCGCCGGGGTCCAGGTCGGGCCGGCGCATCCAGGCGCCGCGGGCACGGGCGCCCGGGTCGGGGTCGGCGACGGCCAGCAGCTCGGTGTCGGGTCCGGCGCGCCGGACCTCCGCTATCCGGTAGCCGTACAGCCAGCAGACCCAGCGGGCCTCGTCGTCGGCGGCGCGGAACAGGTGCGGGCGCACCGCCACGGCGGCGCGGCCGTCGAGCTGCTCGGCGAGTTCGGTCAGGTCCACGGCACACGCCTTCCGGACAAGCTCCTCGGCCACCGCGGTCGCGCCGGGCCACGCCGACGCCACTTCCCCCGGGCGGCGAAGTGCACAAGCTACCCACGGCGACCGGGTGTTAACAACTCGTCAAGATCACGGTCCGCCCGGCGGGCCGGCGCCGCGGTTCGCCACCGAGGACGGCCGGGCGAGTGCGCCGCGACCCCTGGGAGCAATCCTGAACATGTCATACCCTGTTGCGATCATCTGCCCAGTCCAACCCTGCACCAAGCACCGAGGAGAGACGCATGGGACAGTCCCGCACATTACGGTGGAAGCCCACCCTCGCCGCCCTGGCCGCCGTCTGGATGACCGCACTGGCGGGCCCGGCGCCGTCCGCCGCGGCGGCGGACGAGCCGACCGCCCCGGCCGCCGCACCCGTGGTGAACCCGCTGTCCCCGACCGCCGGCCAGTTCCAGCTGACGGACACCAGCTACGCCGCCGCCACCGACAGCCTCCTCAAGAACCACCTCGGAAAGCCCGTCGGCCTGGGCGACGTCATCAGCACGAACTTCACCACCAACTCGGCCGGCCGGACGGACGGTTGGCTGAACCTCCGGCAGATGGGGGCGTGCGCGGGCACCGAGACCGCCGGCCTGCCGCCGGCCGACGTGGCGAAGAAGACCGCCTGGTGCTGGTCGAGCGCGTACGCGGACGACACCACCGAGCACTGGTACCCGCAGGGCCTCAGCACCACCGGCACGGCCGACGGCGGCGACGGGGCCATCCAGGGGCAGAGCGTCGCCGCCGTCAGCTGGCACTACAAGGCGTACGGCGACGAGACCTCCGCCGGCTGCAAGACCGACAACCTGCTGAAGCTCACCTTCATCGACCGCACCACCCGCAAGTACCGCCACGTCCTGCTGGCGGAGCCGACCAGCACCTCGGCCACCGCCTCCGACTTCACCTTCGTCAAGGGCCACGGCGGCGGCATCGCGTGGTACGCCAACTACATCTACGTCACCGACACCGCCCACGGCATCCGCGTCTTCGACATCAACAAGCTGGCCAAGGTGGACACCTACGGGTCCGACGTCTCGACGGTCGGCATCAGCAACGGGAAGTCCAGCGCCTGCGGCTACCCGTACGTCCTGCCGGAGGTCCACCGCTACTTCCAGGCCAAGGCCGCGCCCTCGTGCGCCGCCACCGGGCCGATCGACGCGCAGTCCCTCTGCTTCTCCTGGCTCTCCCTCGACAAGACCGGCGGCGGCTCCACCTTCAAGCTGGTCACCGGCGAGTGGTACGGCCAGGCCTCCGGTGCCCGGGTGGTCCGCTACCAGCTCAACCCGGCCAGTGCGGCGACCGGGCCGGGGCTGCTGAAGACGTCCGGCGGCCGGACGGTCGTCCAGGACGCCTTCACCGCCGACGGCTACCGCGGCCTCCAGGGCGGCATGACCTGGACCGACGACCAGGGCGCGCTCAACTTCGCCTTCTCCAAGGGGTGCGGGACCAAGCCGGCCGTCTTCTCCCACACCTGGACCGGCGACACCCGCCCCGTCACCACCTGTGGCTCGGGCGACGCCCGGACCGGCAACTGGGGCGCCGGTTCGCCCCAGGCCCTGAGCTACTGGCCCGTGCTGGGCACCACCCGGGTCGACGAACTGTGGGGCCTCACCGAAGGCATCTGCCGCCCCAAGGGCCACCCGCACTTCACGGCGGGCGCGGACGACACCGGCGTCTGCACCGACCGGACCGCGACCACCATCACCTCCCTGCGCACGGTGTTCGCCGTCGGATTCACCGACCCCCAGGTGCAGAACCGGCACTGACCGGACCGACCGCGACCGCCCCAGGCCGCCGTCACCCCGCGGCGGGGCCCTCCAGATAGCGGGCGGCGATCAGGTGGGCGAAGCCCATGACGGTCTCCTGCGGGCTGACACCGGTCGCGCCGGGCAGCACGCTCGCGTCACAGAGCCGCAGGTTGGTGAAGCCGTACGGCCGGCCGCCGGCGTCGCACACCCCGCCCGTGGCGGGCGGCCCCATCGGGCAGGACGCCATGGCGTGCACGGAGAGCAGGTCCCAGGTCTCGGGCCGGCTCCGGCGGGCGAAGTCGGCCGCCGGCCCGGCGCCGGTGAGGGTGACGGGCGCGGGTGGCAGGAGCTCGACCGCGCCGGCCGCCAGCAGGAGTTCGGCCGTCCGGCGGAACGCGAACCGCAGCAGACCGACGTCCTCGTCGGCCAGCCGGTGGCGCAGGACGGCGCCGAGGCCGGGGACGGCGGTCAGCCGGGCCGCGGCCCGCACGCGCACCTGGGTGGTGTAGACCGCGACCCGGTCGAGCTGGGCCAGCATCCGGTCCACGGTTCCCGTCGGGTGGGCGGCCAGCGCCGCCGCGAGCGAGCCCGGGGTGAGGTTCCCGGGCATCACCAGGACTCCCCGGTCGGCGAACTCCTGCAGCTGCGCGGTGAAGATGGTGCCCTCGACGGCCAGGACCGGCTCGCGGAACCGGGCCACCGTCCGGAGGTTGACGTGGAAGGCGATGCTCCGGCCCGGGCCCCGGCCACCGATACCGCTGCGGCGCAGCAGCAGCGCGCTGCCGACCGGGCCGGCGGCCAGGAACACCGTCCGGGGGAGGAAGCGCAGGCGCCGGCCGTCCCGCACGGCGTGCACGGCGGTCACCCGGGCGCCGTCGTGTTCGAGCCGGACGACCCTGGTGTCCGGCTGGACGACCGCCGCGAGCCGTTCCGCGGCGGGGAGGTAGCTGACCAGCATGCTCTGTTTGGCTCCGGTGGGACAGCCGGTGACACACCGGTTGGCGTGCGCGCAGCCGCGCACCACCCGGCGGGCCGGGGCCCAGTGCCAGCCGAGCCGGTCGGCGGCCCGGGCCAGCAGCAGCGAGTCACGGTTGCCCGCGCCGGGCGGCTGGTCGGTCACGCCCAGGCGCCGTTCCATGTCGGCGAGTTGGGGCGCGAGGTGGTGCGCCCGGTAGCCGTCGACCCCGGCCGCCGCCCAGCGGTCGAGCAGGCGGTCGGGGGGCCGCCAGAAGAGCCCCCCGTTGACCACGGTGGTGCCGCCGACGCAACGGCCCTCCCCGAACGGGATGGTGGGCCTGCCGTGGATGGGCACGAGTCCGCCCTGGCGGTAGAGCAGGCGCAGGTTCTCCGCCGGGGACGCCCGCGCGATCCGCTCCGGTGCGACGCGCGGGCCCTCCTCCAGCACCAGGACCTCCCGGCCGGCCCCGGCCAGCTCCAGCGCGGCGGCGCTGCCTCCGGCGCCCGAGCCGATCACCAGCGCGTCGCAGTGGGTGGCGGGCACGGCGGCCGTCATCGGGGGCCTCCGGCCGGGCCCGCCGTACCGGCGGTCGGCGACCCGGCGGCGCCCGGTCCGACCGGGCCGCCGACCAGGCCGCCGTCAAGAGCGCCGTCCAGGGCTCCGTGCAGGGCCAGCACGCTGCTCACCCTGAGCAGTTCGGCGCAGCCCGGCACCGCGGCGAGCCGGTCGGCGGCGCGCCGCAGCCGGGCCCGGTCCCGGCTGCGGCCCGGGATCGCCGGCAGGGCGGCGAGGGCGACGGCCGCCGGGAACACCCGCAGCAGGGCGGCGAACACCGTCCGGTACGGCCCGGGGAGCGCGGCCAGCGTCGCGGCGGTGTGCCTCACCGCCGCGGCCTGCCGGGACGGTTCGGCCAGGACGGCGTAACGGGCCGCCCAGATCGGCGGGAGGCCGCCGCCCCGCACCCGCCGCTCCCAGCGGCGGTCACCGTCCGCGGAAGGCCGCGGTGGGCGACGAACCACCGGACGGTTCACCGGGCGACCCATCAGACGGCTCACGAGACCCGTCACGAAGCCGGCCCCGAAGGCGGCCGCGAAGGCGGTCACCAGCCGCCTCACCAGGCCGTTCACGAGGCGACCTTCTCCCGGACCAGGCCGGCCAGCAGCCGGGGCATCCCCTTCGCCAGGACGGCGTCCAGCCCGTCGAGGAAACGGTCGATCTCGGCGTCCCCGGCGATCAGCGGGGGCGCGGCGATCAGTGGCAGGTCCCGGCTGGAGCCGTAGTAGGTGAGCACGCCGTGGTCGCGGTAGAGCGCGGCGACCACGGCGGCGGTCGCCAGCTTGGCCTGGGCCTGCGGATCGCGGGCGAACGCGGACGGCAGCAGCCGCAGCAGGTGGTCGAGGGAGCTCGGGCCGGGCCGCAGCACCACACCGTGCAGGGCGCCGCTCCCCCGGACCTCGGCGACGGCCCGGGGGTGTGCGCGGGCGAGGGCGGTGAGGCCCCCGCGCAGCCGCTCGCCGATGCGGCGGGCCCGGCCCGGGTAGTCGTCCTCGACGGCGATCGCCACGGCCTCCAGCGCGGTCGCGGTCTCCTCCCCGAAACCGTAGTAGGTGGTGCTGTGCAGGGTGGCGTCGGGCAGTGCGTCGTAGGCCCGGCGGAACACCGGTTCCCGGGCCACATAGCCGGAGATGGAGGCCTTGCCGCCGCCGAAGGACTTGGAGGTGGTCACCACGTCGGGGACGAGGCCGCGGTGGCGCATGAAGTGGAACAGCGAGCCGGTCCGGCCCCAGGCGGTGTAGACCTCGTCGAAGATCAGGACGATGTCGTGCTCGGTGCAGAGCCGCCGCGCCTCGCGCAGGAACTCCTCGGAGCACTCGCGCAGGCTGGAGGCGCTGAACGGCTCCAGGACGAGCGCGTAGACGTCGCTCGTCCCCTCGGGGGTGGTGTGCCGCTCCAGGGCCAGCCGCAACGAGGCCAGGTCGTCGTAGGCGAAGCGGTCCGTGCCGGGGATCCGGGGGAAGGCGAAGTGCACCTCGGGCGAGGCGGTCAGGCTGCCGGCCCCGAGCAGTTTGCCGTGGAAGGCGATGTCGCTGTGCAGAACGGTGCCGCGGTGCCCCCGGTGGTACTTGTACGCCATCTTGAGGGCGCCCTCGACGGCCTCCGCGCCCGAGTTCGGGAAGTAGCTGATGTCCAGGTCCCCGGGCAGCAGTTGGGCCAGGTTGTGGCCGAGCGCGGCCACATAGGGCGAGAGGTAGTTCTTGTGCACCTCCATGCGCCGCCGTTCCTGGAAGCGGCGGCGGGCGGCCAGGATCCTGGGGTGGTTGTGGCCGTGGTTCAGCACGCCGATGCCGCCGGTGAAGTCCAGGACGCGCCGGCCGTCGCTCAGGGTGATCCAGCAGCCCGAGGCGCTGTCCACGGTGTCGCGGCCGAAGCCGAACGCCCCGAGCAGCGTCACCTGCCCGCGGCTGACATGGCGCCGGTAGAGCTCGTGCACCCGCGTGATGGGCATCCGCTCGCACTCCTCGGCACTGATCAGTGCGCTCATTCGGTTCCCTCCTGCGGTACGGGTCGCGGGCCCGCGGTGCCCGTGAGATCGGTCAACTGCGCTTCGGTGGCTGGGTGGTGGGCGGCGGGCCGGGCGGTGCGGATCCGGTCGGCGATCAGCCGGCCGGCGTGCCGGCCCTGCCGCACCGCGTAGTTGGTGCCCCGGTCCTGCGGGAAGACCTGGGCCATGCCGGCCAGGTAGAGCCCGGGCAGCTCGGTCTCCATCGCGGGGACGCGCTCGGAGTAGTGCGGGGTGATGACCGGCTGGGCGTGATCGGCGCGCCAGACGTGGTGGCGCCGTACCCACCCCTCGTGGAAGTCCGGGAACATCCGGGTCAGATGCGGCAGGCTGGCGCGGAACACGGCCTCGTCGTCCATCCGGTACAGCTCCGCGCCGGTCGGCAGGTAGGCGGAGAGGTAGACCAGGTGGCGCCCGGCGTAGGCGTCGGAGGCCTCCAGGTTGGTGTGCTCGATGACGCCGACGTAGGGGAACGAGGGGTCGGTGACATTGAGCCAGTAAGTGTCCGACAGCGCCCGGTCGTTCTCCAGCACCAGACAGAGATTGGCCAGGTACGGGATCGCGGACAGCTGCCGGCGGACGGCGGGCACCGAAGGGTGGGCCGCCGCCCGGCCCGGGGTGGCGCCCGGGGCGAGGAGTCCGGCCAGCAGGTCCGGCGCCGTGGTGGCCAGCACCCGCCGGGCGGGCAGGACTTCGCTCTCGGTGCGGACTCCGCGGACGCCGGACTCGTCGGTCAGCACCTCCCGCACCGGTGTGCCGGTGGAGATCCGGACACCGAGGCCGGTGAGGCGCGCGACCCAGGCGTCCAGCAGGGCGGCGCAGCCGCCGCGCAGGTAGTAGAGGACCTCGCGGCCGGAACGCGACCGGCTGCCGCCGCGAAGATGGAGCTTGGTCCACATCCAGGTGGCGCCGACCTCCGGCGCGTACTGGCCGAACTTGCCCTCCAGCAGCGGTTTCCAGACCGTCTCGTAGACGCGCGGACCGCTCAGCGCCAGCAGCCACTCGCGGGCCGTGAGCGCCTCCAGCTCCCGCCAGTGCCGCACCCGCCCGGCCCGTACCGCCGACCAGCCCAGCCGGACCCGGTCGGGCAGCGGCAGCGGGGCGAAGCGCAGCACGTCCCAGGGGCTGGACAGCCGGTACACGGTGTTGGCGTAGTACACCCCGGTCCGGGTCCGGTGCTGCTCCAGCAGTTCGGCGCAGCCGAGTTCGGCACAGAGCCGCCGGATCTCCAGATCGGAGGAGAACCAGTGGTGGTAGAAGCGTTCCAGTCTGGCCCCCTCGACCTCGAACGACCCGGCCAGGCCGCCGACGAAGGGCTCGCTCTCCAGCACCCGGCAGGCCACGCCGGCCAGGGCGAGTTCGTGCGCGGCGGCCAGGCCGGTGAACCCGCCGCCGATCACCAGGACTTCACCGCCGGGCGGGCCGAGGCCGGGCGGGCCGTTCGGGTGAAGCCGGGACAGGGCCGAGCCGCTGTCGGACATCGCCACTCCTCGGGACCTCGGGGGTTCGGCCGGCGCCCGGGACGGTGGTCGCGCACCCGGCGGGTTCGACGGCCCGCGGCGGGGCCGGAGGCGCTCCGAGGCGCCAGCCACCGGTTCGCGCCGTACGCCCGCCAGGGGGCGCCGGCCGCTCGCGTCCGGACGTGCGCCGCGTCGTGGGAGGCGGCGCCTGAGCGAGGGCACCGGAGCCGGTTACGGCGGAGGCACCCCGCCATCCGACCGTAGCGGCGGGTCCGGCCATCGGCACGTCGGACCGACCGCTTCGAACGCCGCGTCACCGTGCGCGACGAGGCGCGCGGCCCCTGTTGCCCCGCCGTCGGGCGCCGGACATCATGAGGGCGTGGACCACCCCGGGTGAGCGGGGCCGTGCGGCCCCGGAACACCGCCGGGTCACCCCCTCCGGCGGGGGCAGGGCGGCACACCTGTCGAAGCGCCCACCGAAGCGCCCGCCGACGCCAGGAAGGCGGCACCCGATGGACGCCACCCCTCAGCCGCCCCTGCGGTACGCGGTCGGACTCCCCAACCGGCGCGAGTACGCGGATCCCCGGCTGCTGCGCGAACTGGCGGTACTGACCGAACAGTCCGGCTGGGACGGGTTCTTCCTCTGGGACGGGCAGGTCGCGGAACACCCCGGCGAGCACGTGACCGACGCCTGGACCACCCTGGCCGCGGTCGCCGCCGACACGGCGCGGCTGCGCCTCGGCGTCATGGTCAGCGTGCTCGCCCTGAAGCGCCCGGCCGAGGTCGCGCGCGCGACGGTGGCCCTCGATCTGCTCAGCGGCGGCCGCCTGGTCTTCGGTGCCGGTCTCGGCTCCTCCGCGCGGGAGTTCGAGGCGCTGGGCGAGGACCCGGATCCGCGGGTGCGCGCCGACCGGCTCGACGAGGCCCTCCAGGTCCTGGACGGACTGTGGACCGGCCGGCCCTTCACGTTCCAGGGCCGCTGGTTCACCGTCGCGGACCAGGCGTTCCAGCCGGTCAGCCCGCAGCGCCCGCGGATCCCGGTGTGGATCGCCGGGACCTGGCCCGCACGGCGCCCGATGCGCCGGGCCGCTCGCTGGGACGGCGTCTTCCCCACCCGGGCCGGGGTCGGCCACACCGAGATGATGCCTCCGGCGGACCTGGAGGCCGTCGTCGGGTACGTCCGCGCCCACCGGAACGGCGACCGGCCTGACGGCGACCCGACGGACAGCGACCGGACGAACGGCGACCGGCGGCCGTTCGAGGTCGTCATGGAGGGGCAGACCGCCGGGCTGGAGCCGGCGGCCGACGCCGCCGTCGTCGCCCCGTACCGGGCGGCCGGGCTGACCTGGTGGGTGGAGAAGCTCGGCTGGTTCCGCGGCCCGGCCGACCTCGTCCGCGCCCGCGTCCGCTCGGGACCGCCGAGGGCCTGAGGCCTGAGGGCGCCCTGACGACGCACGACCGCCCCGGACCGTCGGCCCGGGGCGGTCGTGGAGCGGGACCGGTCAGCCGCCGATGCCGGTCTCGGTGAAGTTGCCCGCCACGCCCGTCGGACCGATCACCAGGGTGCCCTCGAAGAACGTGGCACCGTTCGGGCCGAAGTCGACATCGGTGAAGTGGATGGCGCTGCCGTTCGGGCCGACGGCGAACGCCCCCTGGGTGAAGTTGGCGTTCGGGACGTGGACGGACTCGGTCGCGGAGGCGACCGTCGCCCCGCCGATGACGAGCGGGAGCGCGAGCGCGGAGACGGCGAGTACGCGGTGAGCAGTACGCATGAGGGAAGCGCCCTTCCAAGGCTGTGGAGTTCGTGGTTCAGCAGGCCACCGCGGCATGGCGGCCCGTCACCATCTACACACGCGCCCACACGGAGCGCTACCGGAGTGTGCCATCCGTGGATCCGCCCGCGGCCGCGCCCGCGCGGCACCCCGCGGATTCCCGTGCGAGCGGCGATATCCAGGCCCCGGACGATGCGGCCGAACCGGTCCGTACGGTCGTGTAATTTTCCACCAACCGCCTCGTCCGGGAATTGTTGCATGCCCGATTCGGGCATGGTCTACTGAATCCAACTGGATATTCCCTCGATGCACTCCAGGCACACTGGAATGGCTTTCGCATGCGGACCGGAAGGCTCTCACCGTGCGTGTTCGCAGACGGAGGAGGCCCCCATCGGATGTCCTCCGAAAACCCGGAAATCATCACCCTGCGTAGCAGTGCACCGGCGCTCCTCACCGGAGGATGGCTACGGTATGTCAACGCGAATTTTTGTGACCGATTCAGCAGGAGCCGAGCGGTCGGTCGTTCTGGAAGGCCGGCCCGACAGCCTGCCCACCGACCCTTCGGACGTCGACCCGGCCACGGGCGGGGCCCAGGTGGTCGTCACCCGCTGCGGGCAGCACCACCATTTCGAGCGCAGCGGCGGAACCGAGTACGTGGACGGTCAGCTGCTGCCGGTGTTCCGCTGGAGCTACAGCACGGCGATCGCCGAGTAGCGCGCACCGCACCACGCCTGAGGCGGGGCGGGCCCTGTCCGCCCCGCCGGAGAACCGGAACCGGATGACCCGACAGCCGGCCGGAAGAGACGGACGACCGGATCCCGGCGGGAGCCGGTGCGGGTCGGCCCGGGCCGCGCCGGCTGTCCGCGCGCCCAACCGCGCGCCCAACCGCGCGCTCCGGCCCGACCGGGACAACAGGACGGCACCCGCCCGGGCCGGTTCCCCGGGAACCGGGCCGCAGGGAGAGAAGGACGAATTCGTGGACGCAAGCATAGCGGTCGTGGGAATGAGCTGCCGCTTTCCTTCCGCACCTGACATCCGATCCTACTGGTCTCTTCTGACCGGCGGCACCAGCGCAATTTCCGGACCACCCAAGAATTCCTTCGCAGAATTTTCCGACCGACCGTCCTCGGGCGGGTTCATCGCCAACCCCGAGGAATTCGACGCCGATTTCTTCGGCATCTCCCCGAAAGAGGCGGCCGCACTCGACCCGCAGCAGCGCCTGGCCCTCGAAGTGTCCTGGGAAAGCGTCGAGGACGCCGGAATCCTGCCGGCCGCCCTGAGTGAACTCGACACCGGGGTCTTTTTCGGTGCCATGCGCGACGACTATGCCGTGCTCACCCGACGTCACGGTCAGGACCGTTACAGCCTGCACACGTTCGCCGGGCTGCAACGCAGCATGATCGCCAATCGGGTGTCCTACGCGCTCCGGCTGGGCGGCCCCAGCATGACGGTGGACACCGGGCAGTCCTCCTCCCTGGTCGCCCTCCACCTGGCCTGCGAGTCCATTCTGCGCGGCGAGTCGGAAGCGGCCCTGGTGGGCGGCGTCAATCTGCTGCTCGACCAGGACGGGGCCGCGGGGGCCGGGTCCTTCGGAGCCCTGTCGCCCGACGGCCGGTGCCGCCCGCTGGACGAGGCCGCCAACGGCTTCGTGCCCGGCGAGGGCGCGGGCGTCGTCCTGCTCAAGCCCCTGACCGCCGCGCTGGCGGCCGGGGACCGGATCTACTGCGTCATCCGGGGCAGCGGCGTCAACAACGACGGCGGCGGGCCGGGTCTGACGCACCCCAGCGTCGTGGCGCAGCAGGAGCTGCTGCGCCGGGTGAACGACCGGGCGGGCACCCTGAACGCGGTGCAGTTCGTCGAACTCCACGCGACCGGGACGCCGGCCGGCGACTCGGTGGAGGCGCGGTCCGTCGGCGGCACGCTGGGTGCGGCCCACGACAGCGGGCACCCGGTGGTGGTCGGCTCGGTCAAGGCGGCCATCGGGCACCTGGAGGCCGCCGCCGGGATCGCGGGCTTCATCAAGGCCGCGCTCTCCGTCTGGCATCACGCGATCGTCCCCCAGCCGAACTACCGTGAGCCGTCCCGGCGGATCCGGCTGGACGAGCTGAACCTGCGGGTGCCGCTCGCCTTCGAGGACTGGTCACGACGGGACGCGCCGCTGGTCGCGGCGGTCAACTCCTTCGGGCTGGGCGGCACCAACTGCCATGTGGTGCTCGCCGAGGCCCCCAGGACGGCGGAGCCGGAGCCCCGGGCGGAGTGGATCCACGACGAGCACGTCCATGTGGTCTCGGGGCGCACCCGGGAGGCGCTGCAGGCGCAGGCCCGCGCCCTGCTCGGCCGGCTCACCTCGGCGGCCCGGGTCACGGACGGGGCCGACCCCGGGCCCGACGGCTCGAACGGGCCCGACGGCTCGAACGATGGGCCGCCCGAGCCGCTCGACCTGGCGTACTCGCTGGCGACCACCCGGACGCGGTTCGGCCGGCGGGCGGGCGTGGTCGCCGGGGACCGCGACGCGCTCCGCGAAGGGCTGTCGCACCTCGCCGAGGGGACCTCGTCCCCCCGCGTGCACCAGGGAGAGGTGTGCGACCGGGCGGGCACCGCCTTCCTCTTCGCCGGACAGGGCACCCAGCGGCCCGGCATGGGCCGGGAGCTCCACCGGCACCAGCCGGTCTTCGCGGCGGCCTTCGACGAGGTGGCCGCGGCCCTGGACCGCCACCTCCCGCGCCCGCTGAAGTCCGTGGTGTTCGCCGACGCGGGCAGCGCCGGGGCCGCGCTGCTGGACGACACCGCCTACACCCAGCCGGCCCTGTTCGCGCTGGAGGTCGCGCTCCACCGGCTGCTGACCACGTGGGGGATCCGCCCGGACGTCCTGCTCGGCCACTCGGTCGGCGAGCTGGCGGCGGCGCACACGGCGGGTGTGCTGTCCCTGCCGGACGCGGCGCTGCTGGTGGCGCGGCGCGGGCAGCTGATGAGCGGCCTCCCGACGGGGGCGATGGCCGCGATCGAGGCGACCGAGGAGGAGGTCGCCCCCCTGCTGGCGGAGCAGGGCGGGCTGGTCTCGCTCGCCGCCGTGAACGGCCCGCGGGCCGTGGTGGTCTCGGGGGAGCCGGACGGTGTGCGGGCGGTGGCCGCGGAGTTCAGGCGGCGCGGCGCCCGTACCCGGATCCTCCGGGTGAGCCGGGGCTTCCACTCCCCCCAGGTGGACGCGGTGCTGCCGGACTTCGCCGAGGTCGCCCGGTCGGTCTCCTACCGGCCGCCCGAGGTGCCGATGATCTCCACCCTGACCGGCGTCCGGGCGCGCCCCGAGGAGCTGTGCACGGCCGACTACTGGGTCGAGCAGCTGCGGGGCACCGTGCGCTTCCTCGACGCGGTCCGCACCGCCGCCGAGGGCGGGGCCGCCCACCTGGTGGAGCTCGGCCCGGACGCCACCCTGACCACGATGGCGGGGCGCTGCCTGCCCCCGGAGGACGAGCCGCACCGGAGCACGCTGGCGCTGCTCAGCGACACCGTCCCGGAGCCGGCCGCGCTGTCGGGCGCGCTGGCCGAACTGTTCGTCCACGGGGTCCCGGTGGACTGGCCGAAGGTGTTCGAGCAGCTGCCCGCCCGGCGGACCGCGCTGCCGACGTACGCCTTCCAGCGCCGGGCCCACTGGCTGACGCCACCGGTCGCGGGCGCCGCCGGCACCGGGCCCGGGACCCGGCCCGAGCCCGTCCCCGGGCCGCAGGCCGAACCGCGCCCCGAACCGCGGCAGCCCGAAGCGCCGCGGCCCGAACCGCAGCCGTCACCGGACCTCGCCGGCCCCTCCGGCCCCTCCGGCCCCTCCGACCTCGCCGGCCTCTCCGGCCCGGAGCTGGAGCGGACCGTCCTGGAGCTGCTCCTCAGCCACGCCGCCGCGCTCCTCGGCTACGAGGCGGAGGACCGGATCGACCCGCGCCGCTCCTTCGAGGACCTCGGGGTGAACTCCCTCACCGCCGTCCAGCTGTCCACCGCCCTCGGTGCGGCCGTCGGACGGCCGCTGCCGGACACACTGACCTACGACCACCCGACCCCGCGCGCGGCAGCCGCCGAGGTGGCCGGGCTCCTCACCGCCAGGAGCGAACAACTCCCCACCGATGACGGCGAGTTCGCCACTCCACCGGACCTGCGCCAGGACCCGGTCGCGGTCGTCGCGCTGGGCTGCCGGCTGCCCGGCGGCATCACCTCCCCGCAGCAGCTGTGGTCGCTGCTCCAGGCCGGCCGGGACGCCGTCGGCGACTTCCCCCGCGACCGGGGCTGGGACATCGACGAACTGTTCGCCACCGACCCCGACGCACCCGGCAAGACGTACGTACGCCAGGGCTGCTTCCTCTACGACGCCGCGCAGTTCGACGCCGACCTGTTCGGCATCTCCCCGCGCGAGGCGCGCGCGATGGACCCCCAGCAGCGCCTGCTGCTGGAGATCGCCTGGGAGACCCTGGAGCGCGCCGGCATCCCCGCCGACTCGCTGCGGGGCAGCGCCACCGGTGTGTTCATCGGGGCGACCGCCCAGGAGTACGGCCCGCGGATGCACCAGGCGCCCGCCGAGTCCGGCGGCTACGCCCTGACCGGGACCACCACCAGCGTCGCCTCCGGCCGGCTGGCCTACACCTTCGGCCTGACCGGGCCGGCCCTGACCGTCGACACCGCCTGTTCCTCCTCGCTCGCGGCCGTGCACCTGGCCTGCCGGTCGCTCGCCGCGGGCGAGTGCGGACTGGCGCTGGCCGGCGGTGTGGCGGTGCTGTCCTCGCCGGGCATGTGGGTGGAGTTCTCCCGCCAGCGCGGGCTGGCCCCCGACGGGCGGTGCAAGCCGTTCGCCGCCGCGGCCGACGGGACGGCGTGGAGCGAGGGCGCCGCCCTGGTCCTGCTGGAGCGGCTCTCCGACGCCCGCCGCCACGGCCACCCGGTGCTGGCCGTGATCCGGGGCAGCGCCGTCAACCAGGACGGCGCGAGCAGCGGCCTCAGCGCCCCCAACGGACCGGCGCAGGAACGGGTGATCCGGCGCGCCCTCGCAGAGGCGGGCGTGAGCGCCGCCTCGGTGGACGTGGTCGAGGCCCACGGCACCGGCACCACGCTCGGGGACCCGATCGAGGCCCAGGCGCTGGGCCGGGCCTACGGGGAGGGCCGGGACGCGGACCGCCCGCTGCTGCTGGGCTCGCTCAAGTCGAACATCGGCCACGCCCAGGCGGCCGCCGGAGCCGCGGGTCTGGTGAAGATGGTGCTCGCGCTCCAGCACGAGGAGTTGCCCGCCAGCCTGAACATCGACGCGCCCTCGACGCGGATCGACTGGGACGCGGCACGCCTGCGGCTGCTGACCGGGAGCGTCCGCTGGCCGCGCGGGCCGGCCGCCCGCCGGGCCGGCATCTCCTCCTTCGGCATCAGCGGCACCAACGTCCACCTCGTCCTCGAAGAGGCCCCGGACGACTCCACCGACCGGCCGGACGGCCACCCCGCCGAGCACGCCGCCGAGCCCCCCGCCCGGGCCTGGGACGCGCCCGCCGTGCCGTGGACGCTCAGCGCCGGGAGCCCGCAGGCACTGCCGGCCCAGGCGGAGCGGCTGGCCCGGGCCCTGCGGGACGGTCCGGCCCTCGACCCCCGGGACGTCGGCTGGTCGCTGGCCACCACCCGGACCGCGCTGGACCACCGCGCGGCCGTGGTCGGCGACACCCGGGAGGCGCTGCTGGACAGTCTGGACGCCCTGGCCCGCTCGGCCCCGACCGACCACCCCGAGACCGGGGCGGTCGTCCGGGCCGAGGCCCGCCCGGGCCACCGGACGGTGTTCGTCTTCCCCGGGCAGGGCTCCCAGTGGCCCGGCATGGCCCGCGGCCTGCTGGCCGCCTCCCCGGTCTTCCGCGCGCACATCGAGGCCTGCGACCGTGCCCTGTCCGCGCACTGCGACTGGTCGCTGCGGTCGGTGCTGGCCCAGGAGCCGCAGGCACCCTCGCTGGACCGGGACGACGTGGTGCAGCCCGCCCTGTTCGCCGTCATGACCGGGCTCGCCGAGGTCTGGCGCGCGCACGGGGTGACGCCCGACGCGGTGGTCGGGCACTCCCAGGGCGAACTCGCCGCCGCCTGGGCCGCCGGGGCCCTCACCCTGGAGGATGCCGTCCTCGCCACCGTGACCCGCAGCCGTCTGGTCGGCACGCTGGCCACGGACGGCGCGATGGCCTCCTTCCGGCTGCCCGCGGCCGAGGTCGAGCGCCTGCTGCGGGACGGCTACCCCGGTCTCGGCGTGGCCGTGTTCAACGGCCCCTCGGCCACCGTGGTCTCCGGGCCGCGGGACGAACTGGAGCGGCTGCTCGCCCGGTGCGAGAAGGACGGCGTGCGCACCGCCCGGATCGCCGTCAACTACGCCTCGCACTGCGCCGACGTCGACGTCCTGCGCGAGCCGCTGGCCGAGGCCCTGGCCGGCCTCGCCCCGCGGCCGGCCCGGATCCCGTTCTACTCGACCGTCACCGCCGACACGGACCCGGCGCGGCTGCTGGACGGTGCGTACTGGTTCACCAACCTGCGCAGCCCGGTCCGCTTCGAGCCGACCGTCCGGGCCCTGCTCGCCACCGGGCACGACACCTTCGTCGAGATGAGCCCGCACCCGCTGCTGACCCTCGGGATCCAGGAGACCGCCGACAGCGAGGAGCCGCCCCGGGAGATCACCGTGCTCCCCTCGCTCCACCGGGACACCGGGGAGCCGGCCGACCTGCTGTTCGCACTGGCCCGGGCCTGGTGCCACGGCCTGGCCGTCGACTGGGCGCCGGTGCTCGGCGGAGCCCGGCCGGTCGCGCTGCCCACCTATGCCTTCCAGCGCAGCCGCTACTGGCTGTCCGCCTCGCCCCAGCCCGGTGGCGACGGCGCCCGGCGCCAGGAGGACCAGGCCGAGCGCCCGCTCTGGGAGGCCGTCGAACGGCAGGACACCGCCGCCGTGGCCGCCACGCTGGGCCTGGCCGACGAGGCGCCGGTCCGCGAGGTGCTCCCGGCACTGGCGGCCTGGCGCAGTGCCCGGCGCAGCCGCGCCCGGCTGACCGGCCTCTGCTTCACCACCGCCTGGACGCCGCTGGTCGAGCACAGCGCGCCGACCACCCGGGCCGACTGGCTGCTGGTCACCCCCGAAACCGAAGCCGGAACCGGAACCGGGCCGTGGCCGCAGGCCCTGGCCACCGCCCTGGCCGCCCTCGGCGCCGAGGTCCGCACGGTGGCCGTGCCACCGGGGACGGACCGCGCCGGGACCGCCCGGCTGGTCGGCGGCGACGACGGCCGGCGACCGGACGGCATCGTCTCGCTCCTCTCCCACCGGCCGGACACCGACGGCGACGGACAGCCGGAGCCTTCCCTCGCCGACACCGCCGCGCTGCTCCAGGCGCTGGACGACCTGGACTGGGAGACCTCCCTCTGGTGCGTCACCCGGGACGCCGTGCGCGTCGACGCGCACGACACCGACACCGATCCGGCGCAGGCCGCGCTCTGGGGTCTCGGCCGCACCGCCGCCCAGGAGTATCCCGACCGCTGGGCCGGGCTGCTCGACCTGCCCGCCGAGCCCGACCCCGAGAGCCTGCGCCGGGCCTGCGCCGCCCTGACCCTGCCGGGTGCCGAGGACCAGCTCGCGGTCCGGGCCCGGGGCACGTACGCCTGCCGTCTGCGGGAGGCCGCCGTGCCGCCCGGGCCCGGCTGGCGGCCGCGCGGGACGGTCCTCGTCACCGGTGGCACCGGCTTCCTCGGGGCCCACGCGGCGCGGACCCTGGCCGCCGCCGGGGCACCGCACCTGCTGCTGCTCAGCCGGCACGGCGCGGACGCCGAGGGCGCGGCCGAGCTGGCGGCCGAACTCACCGGCCGGGGAGCCCGGGTGACCTTCGCCGCCTGCGACATCCGCGACCGGGACGCGCTCGCCGCCGTGCTCGCCGCCGTCCCCCCGGACGAGCCGCTGACCGGCGTGGTGCACACCGCCGGTGTGCTGGAGACGGCCACCATCGACAACCTGACGCCGGACCACCTGGAGCGGGTGCTGGCCGTCAAGACGCTGGGCGCCCGCCATCTGCACGACCTCACCGAGGGGGCCGACCTCGACGCCTTCGTCCTCTACTCCTCCGTCCTCGCCACCGTCGGTATGGGCGGCCACACCGCCTACTGCGCGGCCAACACCTACCTCGACGGCCTCGCCGACCGGCGCCGCGCCCGCGGCCTGCCCGCCACCTCCGTCTCCTGGGGCTACTTCCCCGGCGGCCTCGGTGCCGGCGGCGGCGACTGGACGGCCGAGCACGGACTGCTCGCGCTGGACAGCGACCGGGCCGTCGCCGAGCTGCCCGCGCTGGCCGCCGGCCGCGAACCCCGGATCGTCCTGGCCCGCTTCGACTGGCCGGTCTTCCTGTCCGGCCGGGCGGCCGACCGCCCCAGCCCCTTCCTGAACGACCTCCCGCCCGTCCAGCAGGCCCGGCAGGACCAGCAGGAGCGGGCGGGCGGCACCGCCCGGACCGCGGCCGGCCTGCCGTCCGACTTCCCGCAGCTGCCGGCCGCCCGGCAGCGGCAGGTCCTCGCCGAGCTGGTCCGCTCCACCGCCGCGGCCGTCCTCGGCCACCACGCGCCCGACTCGGTCGCCCCGAACCGGCCGTTCAAGGAGCTCGGCCTCGACTCGCTGGCCGCCGTCCAGCTGCGCAACCGGCTGGCCCACGCGACCGGCCTCCATCTGCCGACCGGCCTGGCGTTCAGCCACCCGACCCCCACCGACCTGGCCGCCCATCTGCACACCCGGCTGGCCGCCGCCGGCCGGTCCGAGCAGCCGGCGGAGCAGGGCCCGCGGGCGGCCGCCACGGCCCGGCCCGCCGACGAACCGATCGCCGTCCTCGGCATGGCCTGCCGACTGCCCGGCGGCGCCGACACCCCGCAGGAGCTGTGGGACCTGCTGGCGGCCGGCACCGACGCCATCTCGCCGTTCCCGGAGGACCGCGGCTGGAACCTCACCGAGCTGTACGACGCCGACCCCGCCGTGCCCGGCAAGAGCTATGCCACCACGGGCGGGTTCCTGGACGCCGCCGCCGACTTCGACGCCGAGTTCTTCGGCATCTCGCCCCGCGAGGCGCTCTCCATGGACCCGCAGCAGCGGCTGCTGCTGGAGACGTCCTGGGAGGCGCTGGAGCGGGCCGGGATCGACCCGGGTTCGCTGCGCGGCAGCAGCACCGGCGTCTTCGCCGGGGCGGTCTACCAGGACTACGGCGCACGCTCGCACGAGGCACCCACGGAGATGCAGGGCTACCTCACCACCGGGAAGCCGCTGAGCGTCATCTCCGGGCGCGTCGCCTACGTCCTCGGGCTGCAGGGTCCGGCCGTCTCCGTCGACACCGCCTGCTCGTCCTCCCTGGTGGCCGTCCACCTGGCCTGCCAGTCGCTGCTCCAGGGCGACAGTTCCCTGGCGCTGGCCGGCGGGGTCACCGTGATCGCCTCCCCGGGCCTGTTCATCGAGTTCTCCCGGCAACGGGCGCTCTCCCCCGACGGCCGCTGCCGGTCCTTCGCGGCCGAGGCCGACGGCACCGGGTTCGCCGAGGGCGCGGGGATGGTCGTCCTGGAGCGGCTCTCCGACGCCCGCCGCCACGGCCACCCGGTGCTCGCGGTGATCCGGGCCAGCGCGATCAACCAGGACGGCGCGAGCAACGGCCTGACCGCCCCCAACGGCGAGTCCCAGCAGCGGGTCATCCGCCAGGCGCTGGGCCGGGCCGGGCTGGGCGGCGGCGACGTCGACCTGATCGAGGCCCACGGCACCGGCACCACCCTGGGCGACCCGATCGAGGCCGAGGCCCTGCTGGCCACCTACGGCCGCGACCGCGCCGCCGACCGGCCGGTCCACCTCGGCTCGCTCAAATCCAACATCGGCCACACCCAGGCCGCCGCCGGGGTGGCCGGGCTGATCAAGACCGTCCTCGCGCTCCAGCACGCCACGATGCCGATGACCCTGCATGCCGCCACCCCCACGCCGCACGTCGACTGGGGCACCGGCGCCGTCCGGATCCTCTCGGCCACCACCCCCTGGCCGGACACCGGCCGGCCGCGCCGGGCCGCCGTCTCCGCCTTCGGGGTGAGCGGCACCAACGCCCACGTGATCATGGAGCAGGCCCCCGAGGCCGTAGAGGCCGCCGCGGTCCCAGAGGCCCCGGAGGCCCCGGAGACCCCCGGACCCGTACCCGGGTCCGCCCCCGAGCCGGCCGCCGGACGGCCCGTCGTGGCGCCGCCCGTCTGGCTCCTCAGCGGGCACACCGAAGCCGCCCTGGGCGCCCAGGCACAGCGCCTGTACGCCCACCTGACGGCCTCGCCGCCGCCCTCCGCCGAGGCCGTCGGCCACGCCCTGGCGACCACCCGCGCCCAGCTGACCCACCGGGCCGCCATCACCGCACCCGACCTGAACGGCTGCCTGCGGGCGCTGCGCGCGCTGGCCGACGGAGCCGGTGACCCGGACCTGATCACCGGCCGGGCCGCCGAGGGCCGGACGGCGTTCGTCTTCGCCGGGCAGGGCTCCCAGTGGCCCGGCATGGCGGCCCGGCTGATCGAGGAGAGCCCGGTCTTCGCCGCCGGCATCGCCGACTGCGCCCGCGCCCTGGCCCCGCACACCGACTGGTCGCTGGACGACGTCCTGCGGCCCGGGGCCGGCGCCGAGGCGCTGGACCGCGTCGACGTGGTCCAGCCCGCGCTCTTCGCCGTCCAGCTGTCACTGGCCCGGCTCTGGTCCGCGGCCGGGGTCCGGCCGGCCGCCGTGGTCGGCCACTCCCAGGGCGAGATCGCCGCCGCCTGCTTCGCCGGGGCGCTCTCCCTGGAGGACGCCTGCCGCGTCGTCGCGCTGCGCAGCAAGGTGCTGACCAGGCTGGAGGGCGATCACGGTCTGCTCGCCCTCCAGCTCTCCCACGAGGAGGTGCTGCGGCGGCTCGACCGGTACCCCGCGCTCACCGTCGCCACCGTCAACAGCCCCCGGGCCGTGGTGGTCGCCGGTCCGGCGGCCGCGCTCGACGCCCTGTACGCGGAGTGCAAGGCCGAGCAGGTCAGAGCCCGCCGGATCCGGGTCAGCTACGCCGCCCACTCGCCGCAGGTCGACGAACTGCGCACCGCCCTGCTGGAGTCGCTGGCCCCGGTGGCCCCCAGGGCCGGGGAGCAGGAGTTCTACTCCTCGGTGACCGGAGCCGCCCTCGACACCAGCACGCTGGACGCCGCCTACTGGTTCCGGAACCTGCGCGAGCCCGTCCGGTTCGATCTGGCCACCCGGGCCCTCCTCCAGGACGGCCACCGGTTCTTCGTCGAACCCAGCGTCCACCCGCTGCTGTGCGGCGCCGTGCTGGAGACCGCGGACGCCGAGGCCCGGCCCGCCGCCGCCCTGCCCACCCTGCACCGCGACGAGGGCGGGCTGCGCCACTTCACGGCCGCCCTCGCCAGGGCCCACGTCGAGGGCGTCCCCGTCGACACCGGCGCGCTCAACCCCCACCGCCCCGGGGAGGAGCCGCCGGCCCTGCCCACCTACGCCTTCCAGCGCCAGCGCTACTGGGTCGACACCTCCCGCGGCGGCACCCGGCAGGAGCTGGCCGCCACCCTGGGCGCGACCTCCGCCGACCATCCGATCCTCGACATCGGCCTGCCCGACCCCGAGAACGACGGCATCGTCCTGACCGGCCGGGCGAGCCCGCGCACCCACCCCTGGCTGCGCGACCACGCCGTCGGCGGAGACCTCCTGCTGCCCGGCACCGCGTTCGTCGACCTCGCCCTGCGCGCGGGCCGCGAGACCGGCTGCCCGCACCTGGCCGAGCTGACCCTGCTCGCCCCGCTCCACCTGGGCGAGGAGGACGGCACCCAGCTGCACCTCACCGTCGGCGGCCCCGACCCGGCGGGCCGGCGGAACGTCACCATCCGTTCGCGCCCGCACACCGCCCTCACCGGGGAGCCGTGGGCCCTGCACGCGCGCGGCCTGCTCTCCCCGTCCGCCCCTTCCGCCCAGCCGACCGACACCCCGCCGACCGACACCCCGGCGGCCGCCCCCTGGCCGCCCGAGCACAGCGTCCCGGTGGACGTCGACGAGTTCTACGCCGGTGCGGGCGTGCGCGGTTACGGCTACGGCCCGGCCTTCCAGGGGCTGACCGGCATCTGGCGGCGCGGCCAGGACATCTTCACCGAGGCCAGGATGCCCGAGGGGCTGGACCGCCAGGACCCGGCCTTCGACCTCCACCCCGCGCTGCTCGACGCGGCCCTCCAGGGCCTGCTGGTCCGCCGCCCCACCACCGTCGAACTGCCCTTCCACTGGGGCGGTGTCCAGTTCCACGGCAGCGGCGCGACCACCCTGCGCACCCGCATCCGGCCGCTGGACCAGCAGAGCGTCACCGTCGACATCACCGACGGGGGCGGCCGCCCGGTGGCCCGGATCGAGACCCTCACCATGCGGTCGGCCGGCACCCAGGCGCCGCGTCACCTGCTCGGCGGCGAGGGCCTCTACCGCCTCTCCTGGAAGCCCGTCGCCCCCGGCCCCGCACCCGCCCGGCCGCTCCGCCCGGCCGGCCTCGGCACCGGTCCCGCCCAGCCGCCGAACGGCGACCGGCCGTGGCCGCTGTACGCCGACCCGGCCGCGCTCGCCGAGAGCCTCGGCCCCGACCGGCCCGCCCCCGACCTCGTGCTGCACACCCTGACCCCGGCCGAGGACCAGGCCCCCGGGCCCGACGGCCTCGCCCCGGCCGTGCACGCCGCCGTCCAGCGCACCCTGGCCCTGCTGCAGAGCTGGCTCGCCCAGGAGAAACTGGCCACCACCCGGCTGGTCCTGCTCACCCACCGGGCCGTCGCGGCGCTCCCCGGCGAGACCCCCGACCCGGTCGGCGCCGCGCTCTGGGGGCTGGTCCGCTCCGCACAGAGCGAGAACCCGGGCCAGTTCACCCTCCTCGACATCGCCGACCCCGGCCCCGAACAACCCGACGCACCGGCCCTGGCCGCGCTCCCGCTCGGCACCGAACCCCAACTCGCCCTGCGCGAAGGCCTGCTGTACGCGCCCAGGCTCACCCGGGCCGCCACCCCGCCGCCCGCGCCACTCCCCTACGACCCGGACGGCACCGTCCTGATCTCCGGCGGCACCGGCACCATCGGCCGGCTGCTCGCCCGCCACCTCGTCACCGAGCACGGCGTCCGGCACCTGCTGCTGCTCAGCCGGGGCGGTGCGGCCGCCCCCGGCGCCGACACCCTCCGGGACGAGCTCGCCGCGCTCGGCGCGCAGTGCACCGTCGCCGCCTGCGACACCGCCGACCGCGCCGCCCTGGACGCCGTCCTCGCCACCCACCTCGGCGACCGGCCGCTCAGCGCCGTCGTCCATGCCGCCGGCACCCTGGACGACAGCACCGTCACCACCTTGACGGCCCGTCAGGTCGATGCGGTGCTGCGGCCCAAGGCCGACGGCGCGCTCAACCTCCATCTGGCCACGCTGGCCCGGAACCCGGCCGTCTTCCTCCTCTTCTCGGGCGCCGCCGGCACCTTCGGGACACCGGGACAGGCCCACTACGCGGCGGCCAACTGCTTCCTCGACGCCTTCGCCGAGTACCGGCGTGCCCGGCACCTCCCCGCGCTCTCGCTGCCCTGGGGCCTGTGGGCCGAACGCAGCGCCATGACCGGCCACCTGGACGCCACCGCGCTGCGCCGCCTGGAGCACCTGGGCATCGCCGAACTGCCCGCCGCACACAACCTCGCGCTGCTCGACGAGGCCCAGCGCCTCGACGAGGCCGTCCTGCTGCCGCTGCGGCTGAGCGGGGCCGCCCTGCACGGCAACGACACATCGCCGCTGCTGCGCGACCTGATCCGGCCCCGGCAGCAGTCCGAGCGGTCCGCGGCGGTCACCGAGGCCGACGAGCGGCAGCTCCCCGGCCGGCTCGCCGAGGCCGGGCCGCAGGAGGCCCGGACGATCCTCACCGACCTGGTGCGCGGCGAGGTCGTCCAGGTGCTCGGCCACTCCTCGGTGGACGACATCGACCCCGACGCCGCCTTCGCCGACCTCGGCTTCGACTCGCTCACCGCCGTCGAGCTGCGCAACCGGATCAACCGGGCCACCGGGGCGACCCTGCCGGTCACCGCCGTCTTCGACCATCCGACACCCGCGGCGCTCGCCGCCCGTCTCCTGGCGGACCTGCTGCCCGACGCCGCCGAGCCGGAGCCGCCCGTCCCCGAACCGGAGCCCGAACCGGCGGCCCACTGGGCCGACACCGCCGAGGACGCCGAGCTGTTCGCCGCCATCGATGGGATCCAGGAATGACCACCACCACGCCCCGCGCCCGCCCCTTCGGCACCACCGCCGGCGCCGTCGGCACGGCAGACCCCGTGCTGTCCGGGCCGCCGCTGCTCCAGGTCCGCTGGGAACCCGTCCCGGTCACCGGACCACCACCCGGCTGGTCCGTTCTCACCCCGACGGCCGCGCCCTCGGCCCTGACCGAGGAACTGCGCGCGGCCCACCCGGGCATCCCCCTGTCGGCCTCCGGCGCACCCGCCGGACCGCCCGCCCCGGCCGTCCTGGCGGTGCCGGCCGACGAGGCGCCCGAGCAGGCCCTCGCCCTGGTCCGGGCCGCGCTCGCCGCACCGGACCGGCCGGGCGCCCGGCTGGCCCTGCTCACCCGGGGCGCGGTGTCCGCCCGTGACACCGACCCGGCGACGGATCCGGAACAGGAGGCGCTGCGGCGGCTGGTGCTGGCCGCGGCCGCCGAACGGCCCGGCCGGTTCACCCTGATCGACCTCGACGCGGACCCGGCCTCCCTCACGGCCGTCGCCGCGGCCCTCGGCTCCACCCGCTCCCAGCTGGCGATCAGGACGGGCACCGTCCTCGCACCGGAGAGCGCCCCGGCCGCCCTGCTGCCCCTGCCCGCCGGCCACGTCCAGCTCGCCCTGCCGGGCCCACCGCCCTGGCGGCTCACCCTGATCGGCAAGGGGACGCTGGAGAACCTCGCCCTGGACCTCTGCGACGAGGTCGCCGAACCGCTGGTGGGCAGCCAGGTCCGGCTGGCCGTGCAGGCCGCCGGGGTCAACTTCCGGGACGTCCTGGACACCCTCGGGCTCTACCCCGGCGACCCGGGACCGCTGGGCGCCGAGGGCACCGGCACCGTGCTCGACACCGGCCCGGACGCCACCGTCCTGAAGCCCGGGGACCACGTGACGGGCCTGCTGACCGGCGCCTTCGGCCCCGTCGCCGTGACCGACGAACACCTGCTGGTCCCCGTTCCCCCGGGCTGGCCGGCCGCCCGGGCCGCCGCCGTCCCGGCGGCCTTCGCCACCGCCTCCTACGGGCTGTTCGACCTCGGCCGGCTGACGGCCGGCGAACGCGTCCTCGTCCACTGCGCCACCGGCGGGGTCGGCAGCGCCGCCGTCCAGCTCGCCCGGCACGCGGGCGCCGAGGTGTTCGGCACGGCGAGCCCGCCCAAGCAGCCGGAGCTGCGGCGGCTGGGCCTGGACGACGACCACATCGCGTCCTCCCGCACCACGGACTTCGAGCGGGAGTTCCGGGACGCCACCTCCGGGCAGGGCGTCGACGTCGTCCTCAACGCCCTGGCCCACGAGGCCACCGACGCCTCCCTGCGCCTGCTCGGCCCGGGCGGCCGGTTCGTGGAGATGGGCAAGACCGACCCGCGCGACCCGGCCGACATCGCCCGGGACCACCCGGGCGTCGCCTACCTCGCCTTCGACCTCAGGGAGGCGGCCGGCCCGCAGCGGCTGGCCGGGATCCTGCGCGACCTCCAACGGCTCTTCGCCACCCGGGTGCTCCACCCGCCCACCGTCCACGTCTTCGACGTCCAGGACGCCGCGGCCGCGTTCCACCACATGAGCCGGGCCCGGCACACCGGCAAGCTCGTCCTGCGCATTCCGCCGCCCGACGGCGGGCAGGGCAGCGTCCTGCTCGCCGGCCCGCTCGCCCGCACCGCACCGCTGGCCCGGCACATCGCCGCCGGACAGGGTGCCCGGCACCTCTGGCTGGTCGGGCCGCCGGACGGGGACGGCCGCGCCCTCGCGCGGCTCCGGTCCCAGCTGGAGGGCCTGCCCGTCGAGCTCCACCCGGTGGACGCCGACCCCGCCGACCCCGAAGCGCTGCGGCGGGCCGTCGAGGCCGTGCCGGCCGAGGCTCCGCTGACCGCCGTCGTCCACGCCGCCGCCGACGCCCGCCCGGCCCCGGCTGCCGACAAGCCCGACAAGCCCGATGAGCCAGACGAGCCCGGCGGGGCCGCCGAGCTGCTGCACCGGCTGACCGGGGAGCTTCCGCTGGACACCTTCCTGCTGATCGCCACCGCGCGGTCCGACAGCCGGGGCCACGACCCGGGCGACCCCACCCGCGGCCACCCCGGGCTGGAGTCCCTGGTCCGGCACCGCCATTCGCTGGGCCTGGCCGCCACCCTGGTCGTGCTGCCGCCCGAAGGCGCCCGGCCCACCGTCCTCACCTCCCTCTACGACACCGCCCGCCACACCGACGCCCCCGTGCTGACCGTGGCCGGGGCGGCGCCGGACGGGCGGCCCACCGCCCGGAGCGACCCCCACGACGGCGGCTGACCGCACCAGCAGCCGCCCACCGACACCCGGCAACCGGAAAGGACCGAACCATGGCGGAGCAGGAGGAAATCCGCACCTACCTCAAACGCGCCGTCGCCGAGATCGAACGGCTCCGCGAGCGCCTGAGCGCCGCCGAGGCGGGCCGCGACGACCCCGTGGCCGTCATCGGTTTCGGCTGTCGGCTCCCCGGCGGGGTCGCCTCACCGGCCGACCTCTGGCAGCTGGTCGTCGACGGCCGCGACGCCGTCACCCCGTTCCCCGACAACCGGGGCTGGCCTCTCGACACGCTGTTCTCCCCCGACCCGGACCACTCCGGCACCTCCTCCACCGGGCACGGCGGCTTCCTCTCCCGCCCGCAGGACTTCGACGGGAGCTTCTTCGGCATCACCCCGCGCGAGGCCCTCGCCATGGACCCACAGCAGCGCATCCTGCTCGAAGTGGCCTGGGAGTCCCTCGAACACGCCCGCATCGACCCGGCCTCACTGCGCGGCAGCAACACCGGCGTCTACGCCGGGGTGTCCTGGCAGGACTACGGGGAGGGATCCTGGAGCGACAGCCGCGTCGAAGGACACCTCGTCACCGGAAGCGCCGTCAGCGTCGTCTCCGGCCGGATCGCCTACCTGCTCGGGCTGGAGGGCCCCACCCTCTCCGTCGACACCGCCTGCTCCTCCTCGCTGGTCGCCATCCACCTCGCCCGCCAGGCCCTGCGCGAGGGCGAGTGCTCCCTCGCCCTCGCCGGCGGCGTCACCGTGATGGCCACCCCGCGCCCCTTCATCGGCTTCTCCCGCCAGCGCGGCCTGGCCGCCGACGGCCGCTGCAAGGCGTTCTCCGACGCCGCCGACGGCATGGGCATGGCCGAGGGCGCGGGCCTGCTGGTCCTGGAGCGGCTCTCCGACGCCCGGCGCCACGGCCACCCCGTGCTCGCCCTGCTCCGGGGCTCCGCCCTCAACCAGGACGGCGCCAGCAACGGCCTCACCGCCCCCAACGGACCGGCCCAACAGCGGGTCATCCGGCGGGCGTTGGCGGACGCCGGGCTGACCCCCGCGGAGGTCGACGTCCTGGAGGCGCACGGGACGGGAACCAAGCTGGGCGACCCGATCGAGGCGCAGGCCGTCCTCGCCACCTACGGGCAGGGCCGCCCGCCCGACCGCCCGCTGCTGCTCGGCTCGCTCAAGTCCAACATCGGCCACGCCCAGGCCGCCGCCGGGGTCGCCTCCGTCATCAAGATGGTCCTGGCCATCCAGCGGCGGACCGTCCCCCGCACCCTGCACGCCGACCGGCCGAGCGCCTACATCGACTGGTCCGCCGGCGCCGTGGAACTCGTCACCGCCGCCAGGCCCTGGCCCGACAGCGGCCACCCCGCGCGGGCGGCGGTGTCCTCCTTCGGCATCAGCGGCACCAACGCCCACCTCATCGTCGAAGAGGCTCCCCCGGTCGAGACCCCGCCCGCCGGGGCCCCGGCCGCCCGGACGCACGACCACGACGGCCCCGTACCCTGGCTGATCTCCGCCAGGAACACCGCCGCCCTGCACGCCCAGGGCGCACGCCTGGCCGACTACGCCGAGGCCCACCCGGGGCTGCGGCCCGCGGACGCCGCCACCGACCTCGCCACCACCCGCGCCCTGCTGCGGCACCGGGCGACCGTCGTCGCCGCGGACCGCACCCAGCTCCTCGGCGCCCTGCGCGCACTCGCCGAGGGCCACCCGCACCGGCGCCTGGTGATCGGCACGGCCGGCCGCAAACCCGGCGGCACGGTCTTCGTCTTCCCCGGCCAGGGTGCCCAGTCCTCCACCGGGGGGCGGCAGTTGTTCCACAGCTCGGCCGTGTTCCGGGAGCAGTTCGAGGCCTGCGACCGGGCCCTGCGCCCGCACATCGGGTGGAGCCTGAGCGACCTGTTCGGCACCGACCCGCCCACGGTGGACCTCGCGCAACCCGACATCGTCCAGCCACTGCTGTTCGCCACCATGGTCGCGCTGGCGGCACTCTGGCGCGGCCACGGCGTCGAGCCGGACCTCGTGATCGGGCACTCCCAGGGCGAGATCGCCGCCGCGTACACCGCCGGCGCCCTCACCCTCGACGACGCGGCCGCGCTGGTCGCCCTGCGCAGCCGGGCGCTCGGCCGGATCGCGGGCACCGGCGGCATGGTGACGCTCCCGCTGTCCCTCGACCGGACCGAGGCCCTGCTCGCGTCGTGGCGCTCCTCGCTGTCCGTCGCCGCGGTCAACAGCCCCGCCTCGGTGGTCGTCGCGGGCCCCGACGACGACCTGGAGCAACTCCTCGACCACTGCCGGACCGAACGGATCGGCGCCCAGCGCCTCCTCGTCACCGTCGCCGTGCACACCTCGGCCATCGAGGCCGTCCGGCCCGAACTGCTGGCCGCCGCGGCCGGCCTGCACCCCCGCAAGGGCACCGTCCCCCTGCACTCGACCATCACCGCCGAGCCGATCGACCACCAACTCCTGGACGCCGCCTACTGGTACGCCAACATGCGCGAGCCGGTCCGGTTCGACGAGAGCATCCGCGCCCTGCTGACCGCGGGCTACCGCTACTTCGTCGACCTCGGCCCCCAGCCCATCCTCGTCCCGGCCGTCACCGAGACCTACCACGCCTACCGCGCCGCCCACTCCGCGACGGGGCGCGGCGATCCGGTCACCGTCACCGGCACGCTGCGCCGCGAGGGCGACGAACCCGCCGAGTTCCTGCTGGCCCTGGCCACCCTCTGGGCGGCCGGCGCCCCGGTCGACTGGACCCCGGCGCTCCCCGGCGGCTCCGTCCTCCCGGCGGACCTCCCCACCTACCCGTTCCAGCACCACGCCTACTGGCTGACCCCCGGAGCCCCCCGCCACCTGAACGCAACCGTGCCACCGCCCCCGACCGCATAGAAGGCAGACCATGAACCAGGAATCCGCCGCCACGTCCGCGCCCATGCAACTGGACCTGATGATCTCCCTGGTGAAGACACACGCCTCCGCCATCTCCGACCTCCCGGTCGACCAGATCGACAGCCACCAGCTCTTCCCGGAACTCGGCTTCGACTCCCTGATGACGGTCCGGCTGGTCAACAGCCTCGAACAGACCACCGGGCTCACCCTCGAACTCGGCGTGGTCAGCGAGAACCCCACCCCGGCCGACCTCGCCGCCTTCCTCTGCGCGGCCCTCGCCCGGCGCGACCAGCCCGAGCCGGCCGCCCCGCCACCGCAGGCCGACGGCATCGGCGAGCTCTTCCGGCAGACCGTCGACGCGGGCCGAGCGGTCGAGGCGCTCGACTTCCTGGCCGCCGCCGCCCGGCTGCGCCCCCGGTACACCGGCGCCGACGACGCGGGGCCCCCGCCACCCCCGGCCCGCCTCTCCCGCGGCACCGAGAGCAAGAAGATCATCTGCCTGGACTCGCTGGGCCCGTTCGTCGGCAACTTCACCTACGGGCGCTTCGCCAAACGCTTCCTCGGCACGCACGACCTCTACGCGCTCCGCTACCCCGGTTACGCGGGGTCGGACCCGGTGCCCGAGTCGCCCGCCGCCCTGGGCAAGGCCATGGCCCCCGCGGTGGAGCGCTGCGCCGACGGCGCCCCGTTCGTGCTCGTCGGGTACTGCTCCGGCGGCTGGGCCTCCCTGCTGGTGGCCGCCGAACTCGAATCCCGCGGCGCCGGGCCGGAGGCGATCGTGCTGATCGACACCCCCGTCCCCGAGGACCTCTCCGACGAGGTCTTCAACGGCGGGACGAAGTCCCTGCTGGCCTCCTGGCCGGACGTCGTCTCGCTGGCGACCCCGGCACTCACGGCCTTCGGCTGGCACTACAGCATGCTCCGGGGCCACCCGCTCCCCGCGGTCACCACCCCCGTCTTCTCCATCCGGGCCACCGAGCCCCTCCCGTACACCGACGGCGTCCGGCTGAA
The DNA here is from genome assembly GCF_040685575.1 of Kitasatospora sp. NPDC088351. Taxonomy (NCBI): domain Bacteria; kingdom Bacillati; phylum Actinomycetota; class Actinomycetes; order Kitasatosporales; family Streptomycetaceae; genus Kitasatospora; species Kitasatospora sp. NPDC088351. The sequence goes on from NZ_JBFBIL010000004.1 coordinate 237,665, forward strand.
CAACCGCTGGCCCGACAGTCTGAAGAGCGCCGACGTGGCGGCCGACCACTACTCGATCATGGTCGCCCACGCGGCCGACGCCGCGGACCTCACCGCCCAGTGGATCTGACCCCCGCCCCCTCCCCGGAGGAGCCCCCGATGACCGGCACCGAGATCTTCGGACGGCTGATGGACGCCGTCAACGACAAGGACATCGACGGCGCGGCCAACTGCTACAGCGAAGACGTGCACTACGCGGAGCCCGGGATCAACTGCGACCTCCACGGCCGCGACCAGGTCCACCGGCTGTACACGTCCTGGCTCACCAACGCCGATCTCAAGGCCAGACTTGACGACGCCTTCACCGCCGGGGACCGGGGCGCGTTCGTGTTCACCATGACCGCCACCGTCGTCAAGGAAATCGCCGGCCTGTGGCCTGCCGACAGCGTCGGCCGGACATTCTCGGTACCGGTCGCGGTCATCGCCAGGCTGGACTCCGACGGCCTCATGTCGGAGGCCGTCTACCACTGGGACACCATGACCATGCTCTCCCAACTCGGACAGATTCCCGGCTGATTCGCCACGGACAGCGCGATCCGGAGTCGCACCTGCCTCCGGGCCGCACCGCCGAGCACCACCCCACAGGGCCCCGCCGAATACCGGCGGGGCCCTGCCGCACGTTCGGCCGCCTCCGGCATCCGGCCGGCCCCGGGCCGACGAGGCGTCAGTCGGCCGACCGGATGAGCCCGGTACGCCATTCGGCGAACCCCCGGCCGGTCCGGTGCGGCAAGTGCGGCAAGCAGCCCCACCCCAGCGCCGTTGATATGAATTTCTGCGCCCGAATAGGTGGCCCGACCCCACCGGTGCGATAGCACAGCAGGCCGAGAAGCCCATAGCTAATGCGCTGTGCTTCTTTCCGCCCTGACAGCCGACTGGTACGGCCGGGGCGGATACGGCTTGCGATCGGCGTTTCGCGCGCTACGAGAAGGCACCCGGCCCAGAGCAGTCGTGGGGGCCGCCAACGGTCGGCGCGAAGGCGGCCTTCATAGAAATCCACGCGGGTTGCGCTGCCCTTGCCGGCCGCCCCCGCGTTCATGACGAGTTGAGGAGAACCTCGATGAGAGTCGGCAAGGTGCGAGGGTCGTCAAGAGCCTCGGCGAACGGCGTCACCGCCGTGGCCGAGCGTCTGGCGGGCCTGGTCAGAACCACGACCACCACATTCCGGGGCCTCGCGGCGCTGGTGACGACCGTGGCCATGGCGGCGGCGCTCGTCGTCGTCTTCCCGACAACCGTGCCGGCCGCGGTCCGTGCGCCGTCCCTGGCACTGGTGAAGACCTCCGCGCAGTCGTCCTTCAGCGCGGCCGGCCAGACGATCGACTACTCGTTCCTGGTGACGAACAACGGCACCGATCCCCTGTTCAGTGTCGCGGTCACGGAGACGGCGTTCTCCGGAACGGGTACTCCCCCATCGATCTCCTGTCCGTCCACCAGCCTGGCACCCGGCGCCTCGATGACCTGCACGGCGTCGTACACCACGACCCAGGCGGACGTCGACGCCGGCAGCATCACCAACACCGCCACCGCGACCGGGCAGCCGAGCGCCGGCCTCCCGGCCACCTCTCCGCCGTCCACCGTCACCGTGCCCGCCGCGCAGAGCGCCGCCCTCTCCGTGGTGAAGTCGGCCACGCCGTCGAACGTCAGCGCCGCCAGCCAGACCATCGACTACTCGTTCGTCGTCACCAACACCGGCAACGTCGACCTGACGAACGTGGGCGTCACCGACACGGCGTTCTCCGGCACCGGCACCCCGCCGTCGATCTCCTGCCCCTCCACCTCGCTCGCGGTGGGGGCGTCGATGACCTGCACCGCCGGCTACACCGTCACCCAGGCCGACATCGACTCCGGCGCCATCAACAACACCGCCACCGCCACCGGCACCCCACCCACCGGCCCACCGGTCACCTCGCCACCCTCCACCGCGACCGTGGTCACCACGCAGAGCCCCGCACTCACCCTGACCAAGACCGGCAGCGTGAACGGCGGAGGCGGAGGCGGCAACAACGGCGGAGGCGGCAACGGCGGTGGCAACAGCGGCGGCAACTCCCGCCCGGCGCTGAAGACGAACCGCGCAGCCGGCGACACGATCAACTACTCGTTCGTCGTCACCAACACCGGCAACGTCGACCTCACCAACGTCACCGTCACCGAGACAGCGTTCTCCGGCACCGGCACCCCGCCCTCGGTCTCCTGCCCCTCCACCTCGCTCGCCGTCGGCGCCTCGATGACCTGCACCGCGACCTACACCGTCACCCAGGCCGATGTCGACGCGGGCTCGGTCACCAACACCGCCACTGTCACCGGCACCCCACCCACCGGCAGCCCGGTCACCAGCCCGCCCTCCACCGCAACCGTCCCCCTCACCCAAACCCCCGCCCTCACCCTGACCAAGACCGGCAGCGTGAGCGACGGCGGAGGCAGCAGCGGCGGCAACTCCCGCCCGGCACTGAAGACGAACCGCGCAGCCGGCGACACCATCGACTACTCCTTCGTGGTCACCAACACCGGCGACGTGGACCTGACGAACGTGAACGTCACCGAGACGGCGTTCTCCGGGACGGGTACTCCCCCCTCGGTCTCCTGCCCCTCCACCACCCTCGCGGTCGGCGCCTCGATGACCTGCACCGCGACCTACACCGTCACCCAGGCCGATGTCGACGCGGGCTCGGTCACCAACACCGCCACTGTCACCGGCACCCCACCCACCGGCAGCCCGGTCACCAGCCCGCCCTCCACCGCAACCGTCCCCCTCACCCAAACCCCCGCCCTCACCCTGACCAAGACCGGCAGCGTGAGCGACGGCGGAGGCAGCAGCGGCGGCAACTCCCGCCCGGCACTGAAGACGAACCGCGCAGCCGGTGACACCATCGACTACTCCTTCGTCGTCACCAACACCGGCGACGTCGACCTCACCAACGTGAACGTCACCGAGACGGCGTTCTCCGGCACCGGCACCCCACCCTCGGTCTCCTGCCCCTCCACCACCCTCGCCGTCGGCGCGTCCATGACCTGCACCGCCACCTACACCGTCACCCAGGCCGACGTCGACGCAGGCTCCGTCACCAACACCGCCACCGCAACCGGCACCCCACCCACCGGCAGCCCCGTCACCTCCCCGCCCTCCACCGCGACGGTTCCCCTGACCCAGACCTCCACCCTGACCGTGACCAAGTCGGCCACGCCATCGACCGTCACCGCCGCCGGCCAGACCATCAACTACAGCTTCGTGGTCACCAACACCGGCGACGTCGACCTCACCAACGTGAGCGTCACCGACACCGCGTTCTCCGGCACCGGCACCCCGCCGTCGATCTCCTGCCCGGCCACCACCCTGGCACCCAACGCCTCGGTCACCTGCACCGCGACCTACACCGTCACCCAGGCCGACATCGACTCCGGCACCATCACCAACACCGCAACCGCCACCGGCACACCCCCCAGCGGCACCCCCGTCACCAGCCCCCCCTCCAGCGCCACCGTGACCGCCACCCAGAACCCCGCACTCACCCTGACCAAGACCGGCAGCGTGAACGGCGGAGGCGGCGGCGGAAACAACGGCGGTGGCAACAACGGAGGCGGCAACAACGGAGGCGGCAGCAGCGGCGGCAACTCCCGCCCGGCGCTGAAGACGAACCGCGCAGCCGGCGACACCATCGACTACTCCTTCGTAGTCACCAACACCGGCAACGTGGACCTGACCAACGTGAACGTCACCGAGACGGCGTTCTCCGGCACCGGCACCCCGCCGTCGATCTCCTGCCCCTCCACCACCCTCGCGGTCGGCGCCTCGATGACCTGCACCGCGACGTACACCGTCACCCAGGCGGATGTCGACGCGGGCTCCGTCACCAACACCGCCACTGTCACCGGTACCCCACCCACCGGCAGCCCGGTCACCAGCCCGCCCTCCACCGCCACCGTCCCCCTCACCCAGACCCCCGCCCTCACCCTCACCAAGTCGGCCACACCGTCGGCCGTCACCGCGGCCGGCCAGACCATCAACTACAGCTTCGTGGTCACCAACACCGGCGACGTCGACCTCACCAACGTGAGCGTCACCGACACCGCGTTCTCCGGCACCAACACCCCGCCGTCGATCTCCTGCCCGGCCACCACCCTCGCGGTCGGTGCCTCGATGACCTGCACCGCGACCTACACCGTCACCCAGGCCGACATCGACTCCGGCGCCATCAACAACACCGCAACCGCCACCGGCACACCCCCGAGCGGCACCCCCGTCACCAGCCCGCCCTCCAGCGCCACCGTGACCGCCACCCAGAACCCCGCACTCACCGTCACCAAGACCGGCACCGTCAACGGCGGAGGCGGCGGCGGAAACAACGGCGGTGGCAACAACGGCGGCGGCAACAACGGCGGCAACTCCCGCCCGGCGCTGAAGACGAACCGCGCAGCCGGCGACACGATCAACTACAGCTTCGTGGTCACCAACACCGGCAACGTGGACCTGACCAACGTCACCGTCACCGAGACGGCGTTCTCCGGCACCGGCACCCCACCCTCGGTCTCCTGCCCCTCCACCACCCTCGCCGTCGGCGCCTCGATGACCTGCACCGCGACCTACACCGTCACCCAGGCGGACGTGGACGCGGGCTCCGTCACCAACACCGCCACCGCAACCGGCACCCCACCCACCGGCAGCCCCGTCACCTCCCCGCCGTCCACCGCGACGGTTCCCCTGACCCAGACCTCCACCCTGACCGTGACCAAGTCGGCCACGCCATCGACCGTCACCGCCGCCGGCCAGACCATCAACTACAGCTTCGTGGTCACCAACACCGGCGACGTCGACCTCACCAACGTGAGCGTCACCGACACCGCGTTCTCCGGCACCGGCACCCCGCCGTCGATCTCCTGCCCCTCCACCACCCTGGCACCCAACGCCTCGGTCACCTGCACCGCCACCTACACCGTCACCCAGGCCGACATCGACTCCGGCACCATCAACAACACCGCAACCGCCACCGCCACCCCACCCACCGGCACCCCCGTCACCAGCCCCCCCTCCACCGCCACCGTGACCGCCACCCAGAACCCCGCACTCACCGTCACCAAGACCGGCACCGTCAACGGAGGCGGCAGCAGCGGCGGCAACTCCCGCCCGGCGCTGAAGACGAACCGCGCAGCCGGCGACACCATCGACTACTCCTTCGTAGTCACCAACACCGGCAACGTCGACCTCACCAACGTGAACGTCACCGAGACGGCGTTCTCCGGCACCGGCACCCCGCCGTCGATCTCCTGCCCCTCCACCACCCTCGCCGTCGGCGCCTCGATGACCTGCACCGCGACCTACACCGTCACCCAGGCGGACGTGGACGCGGGCTCCGTCACCAACACCGCCACCGCAACCGGCACACCCCCCAGCGGCACCCCCGTCACCAGCCCGCCCTCCACCGCCACCGTCCCCCTCACCCAAACCCCCGCCCTCACCGTGGTCAAGACCGGCAGCGTGAACGGCGGAGGCGGCGGTAACAACGGCGGAGGCGGCAACAACGGCGGCGGCAACAACGGCGGCGGCAGCAGCGGCGGCAACTCCCGCCCGGCGCTGAAGACGAACCGCGCAGCCGGCGACACGATCAACTACAGCTTCGTGGTCACCAACACCGGCAACGTGGACCTGACCAACGTCACCGTCACCGAGACGGCGTTCTCCGGCACCGGCACCCCACCGTCGATCTCCTGCCCCTCCACCACCCTCGCCGTCGGCGCCTCGATGACCTGCACCGCGACCTACACCGTCACCCAGGCGGATGTCGACGCGGGCTCCGTCACCAACACCGCCACCGCAACCGGCACCCCACCCACCGGCAGCCCCGTCACCTCCCCGCCGTCCACCGCCACCGTCCCCCTCACCCAGACCTCCACCCTCACCCTGACGAAGTCAGCCTCCCCGTCGACCGTCACCGCCGCCGGCCAGACCATCAACTACAGCTTCGTGGTCACCAACACCGGCGACGTCGACCTCACCAACGTGAGCGTCACCGACACCGCGTTCTCCGGGACGGGAACTCCCCCGTCGGTCTCCTGCCCGGCCACCACCCTGGCACCCAACGCGTCGATGACCTGCACCGCGACCTACACCGTCACCCAGGCCGACATCGACTCCGGCACCATCAACAACACCGCAACCGCCACCGCCACCCCACCCAACGGCAGCCCGGTGACCAGCCCACCCTCCACCACCACCGTGACCACCTCGCCGACCTCGCCGAGCGCGGGTCTCACCGTGGTGAAGACGGCCACGCCGACGACCGTGAGCTGGGCCGGCCAGACCATCGACTACTCGTTCGTCGTGACGAACACGGGCAATGAGAACCTCACCAATGTCACGGTCACGGACACGGCGTTCTCCGGAAGCGGTACTCCCCCGGCGATCTCCTGCCCCTCCACCACGCTGGCGGCCGGCGCGTCGATGACCTGCACGTCGAGCTACACCGTCACCAAGGCGGACATCAGGGAAGGGTGCATCACCAACACCGCCGTTGCCACCGGCCTCACTCCCGGGCGGCAGACGGTCACGTCGAGCCCCTCGTCGGCGACGGTGACGGTCACCGCGCACGTCCCCTCGCCCCGCCCGACCAAGCACCCGGTCCCGCCGGAGCACCTGCCCCCGACCGGCGCCGGGAGCATCCCGCTGGCCGTGACCGTGGGCGCGGTGCTGCTCGGTGTGGGTGGGCCGCTCCTGATCGTCAGCACCAGGAGGCGGCGCCGCCTGCGGGCCGCCGCCGAGGAGGGAACGGAGTAGACCGAGTGATCCACTGAACGGCCCTACCGGCGGCCCGGAGACGAACAGTCTCCGGGCCGCCGTCGTCGTGCCGGGCCCCCGGCGGCCGGTTCGCCCCGGGCCCGGCTCCGGCGCTTCCCTGTGGCCGGGGCCGGTTTTCGGTTTTCCTGGAATGGATGGCGGCCCCGACTTGCGCATGGGCGGCACGCCGGGTATGGGGAATTGACGAGCGATCATGCTCTCCTCAGTACAATCGTGCGTGCACTGTTCAAGGTCTGGCATATCTGCGCGTTAAAACCGCAGATCAGCCAATTCATGCGAATAGTCGCGTTCGCTGCGCTCGTGCGATCCGAATCGACCGTCAGTTCCCCCGGAGGGAGCCGCGGTCAAGTCCGGATCCCGAAAGCACCGCCCTGGGTGTACCGGCCTGAGGATGCACAAATGATCACGAGATTCTCCATAGCCTGACCGGCGCCGCCGGCGCGCCGAGACGCGCGCACAGGCCATCCGAGCAATTCGGGTCGGCGAAATCGGACAGTGACAACCTCCGCCCCGTTCCGCCGCTCGACCGCGCCACTGACGGTCGAACAGCCGGGGACGGACATTGCTGGATATCCCTAGGAGAAGCGATGCCCTTGCTGGCGATGATGCGGCCCGTATACAGACGGGCCGTCGTCGTACTGACCGCGGTCGCGGCCATGCTGATCTACGGCGGGCAGACGCCTGCGTTCAGCGCATCGATCAACGCGATCACCGGCGTCACCACCACCTGGCCCGGTTCGCCCTCGGCTCCGCTCCAGAACGGGACGCCGGTCACCAGCCAGATCACCTGGTGTGTTCCGAACGGCAGCCACGCGGGTGACACGTTCTCGATCGCCATGCCGCCGGAGCTGGTGAACTTCCCCTCCGGTACGCAGAACGTACTGGACAGCACCGGCGCGGTCATCGGTACCGCAACGATCTCCGGCAACCCCGCCGTCATCACGTACACCATGGGTTCGTACGTGGAGACGCACACGGACGTCTGCGGGACGACCACGGCCAGCGCGCAGTTGTCGACCGGTGAGACCGGCTCGCAGAACCTGGTCTACACGACGAACGCCGGGGTGAGCTTCACCACCCCCGTCACCATCATCCCCAATCCGCCCCGGGACCCCACCCAGCCACAGAAGTACGGGATCATCTACAACGGCACGGCCTTCTCGGCCACCAACATCGTCTGGGTGATTCACACCCCGGCGAGCACCACGGCCACCACCGCGCTCATCACGGACACGGCCCAGGCGGGCCAGGCCTTCAACTGCGCCGCCTTCGTCCCGGGGCTGACGCTCCCCTACTCGACGAACCCCGCCTCCACGATCAGCCAGCAGAATCTCAACACCACCACCAACCAGTTGGGCGGTGACGTCACCTACACCGGCACCGCGACCCTGAACTCGTGCACGGCGGCCGGCCTCTCGGTCACCGTCACCGTCCCGGCGAACACGAGTGTCGGCATCCTCATCCCGGTGACGGTCACCGACAACGCCCTCCAGCAGTTCTCGAACACCGTCGTGATCACCATGGGGAACGGCAGCCCGACGAGCACCGGCACCGCGCTCGACAACCCGAGCTGGAACAACACCGGGAACGGGAACAGCATCTCGGTCATCAAGTTCTCGACCGCGGACGGCCCGACGGCGGGCGACTACGACACCGCCCCCGGCAAGCCGGTCGACCCCAACACCCCGATTCCCGTCACGATCACCATCACCAACATCGGTTCGACCAGCCTCAACAACGTCACGGTGACCGACACGACCAGCTCCGGGCCGGCGCTGACCGGCCTGACCTGTGATTTCTCCGCCCTGGGCGGTCCGGCCACCGGCACGACCTGGGCCGGGCCCTTCCTGGCCGGCACGACGTTCAACTGCACGGGGACCGTGCCGGGCATGCCGCCCGGCACGCAGGAGACCGACACCGCGACGGTCACCGCCACCGACACCTCGGGCGCCCAGGTCACGGGCTCCGACAACTTCAACGCATCGACGCCCCCGGCCGCTCCGGCGCTGACGATCGCCAAGTCGGTGACGCCCACGACGGTGTCCGCCGCCGGCCAGACCGTCACCTACTCCTTCCTGGTGACCAACACCGGGAACGTCGCCCTCACCGGCGTCGAGGTCACCGAAACGGCCTTCTCCGGCACCGGCACCGCCCCGACGGCCACCTGCCCGCAGACCACCCTCGCCCCCGGCGCCTCCACCACCTGCACCGCCACCTACACCGTCACCCAGGCCGACGTCGACTCCGGCACCATCACCAACACCGCCATCGCCACCGGCACTCCGCCCAGCGGCGCCCCCGTCACCTCCCCGCCCTCGAACGCCGAGGTCACGGCGGTGCGGACGCCGATGCTGACGATCGCCAAGTCGGTGACGCCCACGACGGTGTCCGCCGCCGGCCAGACCGTCACCTACTCCTTCCTGGTGACCAACACCGGGAACGTCGCCCTCACCGGCGTCGAGGTCACCGAAACGGCCTTCTCCGGCACCGGCACCGCCCCGACGGCCACCTGCCCGCAGACCACCCTCGCTCCCGGCGCCTCCACCACCTGCACCGCCACCTACACCGTCACCCGGGCGGACATCTCCGCCGGCACCATCCTCAACACCGCCATCGCCACCGGCACTCCGCCCAGCGGCGCCCCCGTCACCTCCCCGCCCTCGAACGCCGAGGTCACGGCGAAGGTGCCGCCCGTCGGGTCGCTCCCGAGCACCGGTGCCACCACGCTGCTGTACGGGACCGCGGCGGCTCTGCTGCTCGCCCTCGGCGTGCTGGCCGTGTCCGCCCGAGGACGGCGCCGCCCGTCGCTCCACTCCGACGAGAGGTAGCAATCACCCCCTGACGGACAAGTCGGGGCGGCCCGGAGGCTTCACGCCAAAGTGAGGCGCCGGAGCGGGGGCGCGGGGTGGCGG